>NZ_JBQSXL010000001.1:0-240458 GCF_052378165.1 Halomonas sp. AOP30-A1-24 | reverse complement strand
TTTGCGTGTAAGAAAAGTAGAACCCATCACTATTCAATAGATTTTCTTTCCTAATCCTAAAAAGCTACCAGTATCGGCAGGCGTGAAAGCATTTACGTGCATGAGCGCCTAGATGGGGGGAGGTTACGCAGTTAACCGTTAACAAGCGTGGTGCGGTTGAGGCTAAAAGCCCATTCATTACGGCATGACCGGTGCTGCCGTTGGCCCTGGCAATTGGAGCGGTATAACGTTCGGGTAACTGAGCCAGTAATAAAAAGGTAGGCTTTTATTGAAGTTGTAGAAGGGATACTTGTCTAAAGGGAATAACTAAGCGGATGCGTTGATCCTTCCTGACTGCGCGCTATTACGCCCATCAGGTTTATAGAGTGTTTTTTCCGCAATTCGGCGTATATAGTCCAGCATTTCCTGATTGTGCTTCATGCGTACCGACAGCATCTGGCCGGTTAGTTCGTTCATGCGCGCAACACGCTCGCTCTTTTCGAGTAGCGTTTCCCAGGCCGTTTGACAGCCAGCATCACGAGCAGCCAAACGTGCCCCGTTGGCGTTGTCTTCATAGCCAAGTCGCTTTTGAACATTGCGGCGTAGCGTTTCAATGCGCTCTATATCGGCCAGCAGCGCTTGTTTACCTTCTGCTGTATCGGCAAGCGCTTTTCCGTCAATGTCACCCTGCGTTAAGAGTGTTTGCTCACTCGATAATAGCGCCACTAGCTCATCAATACGCTGCTGCTGGTCGGAAAGCAAACGGGCAAGGCTCATAATACGCTACCTTATAACTCTGAAAGATTGGCAATCAAGCCATCTGCAATACGGTCAGCCCGCATTTCGAGGCGGCCCTCACGAATGGCATCGCGAATCTCTTGAACTTTTACCATATCGATATCCTGCGTATCATCGAAATGAGAATGGCTAAGCTGAGTAGATTCACGCGTTTGACCGGCGACTTCAGCCGCCTTGGGCCCGCCCATCTTTTGTGTTTCATCACGTTGCTGCGCTTGGTTCGAGCGTAACAATGAATTGAGGTTATCAATGTTCACGTTGTATGCCTTATGGTCAACGTCTGTGTATTCGGCGTCAGTGATAACAACTATCGGCCCTGGTGGTTAAAACTTTAGACCAGATCTAAAAATCCACCACTAAAATGCCTTGTTCATTAATTCGTGCCGTTACTATTTCACGGGTATCAAAGCGCACGCGAACCTGGTCTCCTACCCCTCCGCTTTCCAGCACTTCTCCCTCGCGTGAAACGCGAAAAGCATTGCCTTGAGCGATGACCATAACCCGCTGACCGCGCTCAACAACTGAAGGCGTTTGTAAGAAGTGCGTTAAAAAGGTACTGCCACTTCGAATCTGCCGCTGAGCAACCTTGCCAACAATTTCTTCTTCATTGGTTAGGGCTTGCGACGACAGCTTCCCCAAATTGCCACTTTGCTCAACGAGCATATCAGGGGTAATCAGTGTGCCACGATTAATATCGTGCTGCGCCACCCAGTAGTTGCCAATAACATCAATTTGGGCCTGTAAATAGCGCACTTGCTGATGTGTTTCACCGCAGCGAACGCCTACCGAAACACGCCCTAAAGGTGATTGACCCGCATTGGGCAAAAAAGGTTCCGGCTGAACGCAGGGCGGTAAGTGAGGAGAAGGGGGGCGCACGTCGATGACCACCTCCTCTCCTAGAGGCTGCGTTTGTTGATACAAGAACTGATGCACTTCCTGCATGAGCGCATCGTCTGCCTGTGCGCTTGAGAAACACGCCAAACAGACCACCAGTGAAAAATAGCGCGTGAACACTGCTGAGAAGCAACGTTTTATGTGCAGCGGATGTGACATGGCGGGGCAGCTCAGCAGGCGGGGGATAACGAGATTTAGTCAGTAAGTGTAGCGAAAAAGAAGTAGATGAAACAGACGAAATGCTGGTGTAAACGCTAGCTGTTCCATGCTTTGGGCTGACAGCCGTAAGCGTATTCTTCACCATCGATAAATTTAATTTTTTTGCCTCCCGGCGAGCGAGGGCGCGGCATGCTTGATCAACTAGAATCTGCCTTTAACTACCACCAGCAGGCATTAGGCTTGCGTCAATCGCGTCATGAAGTGCTGGCCGCTAATATTGCGAATGCCGACACGCCAAATTATAAGGCGCGGGACATTGATTTTGCCAACGAGCTTAAAAAAGCCGTTGACGGTGGCGTTTCACAACAGGGCAGCCAAGGGGGGTTAACGCTCGCTCGGACGTCTGGGCAGCATTTAGCCGGTGCCGGGCCTGCTTGGCAAGGCGCCGGTAATGCGGCGTTACTGTACCGAATTCCTTCCCAGCCGAGTCTGGACGGCAATACGGTTGAGATGGATCGCGAGCGTACTCAGTTTGCTGATAATGCCGTGCGTTACCAAGCGGCGCTTACGATCATGAATCGCCGTATCCAGGGTCTAAAAAACGCAATGCAGCCTGAGTAGGCCAGCAAACTGCGTAGGAGATAAATGATGTCGATGTTTTCAGCGTTTGATGTTGCTGGCTCTGCCATGAGTGCTCAATCCCAGCGAATGAACGTCACCGCCAGCAATATGGCCAACGCCGATAGTATTGCCGGGCCTGATGGTGAAACATACCGCGCGAAACACGTGATGTTTGAAGCGCAGGCACAAAACACCCGTTTTGGTATTGGTGGCGTGAGAGTCTCCGACATTGTGGAAGACGACTCACCGCTGCGTCTGGAATACATGCCCAATCATCCCGCAGCTGATGAAGAGGGCTATGTGGCCAAGCCCAATGTAGAGCCTGTGCATGAAATGGTGAATATGATTTCCGCGTCCCGCTCTTATCAGGCGAACGTAGAGGTATTCAATACCACAAAACAGATGATGATGCAGACGCTGTCACTGGGTGAGGGGTAATCATGAGTAGTATCGATACGAGTGTTGTTAATAGTATTAACAGCGGTGGCTCTAACGGTCTATCGGCTCGCCAGTCAGACGAGCTTCGCAATAGCTTTATGACTCTGCTGATCACCCAGCTGCAGAACCAGGACCCGCTAAATCCGATGGAAAACGCGGAAATGACGTCCCAGCTGGCGCAAATCAACACGGTAAGTGGCATTGAAGAGCTGAATAGCACACTTGAAGGCATTACCAGCCAAATGGATGCCAATCAGGCGTTACAGGCGAGCGGTCTAATTGGTAAAGGCATCATGGTGCCCGGTAAGGATGTGTTGCTGGAGCAAGATAACGAAGGGAAATTGTATACAACACCCTTTGGGATAGAGTTGGCAGAACCAGCGAAGAGCGTTAAGGCGACGATTGTTGGTGAAGGTGGTCAAGTCATCAAAACTTACGACGATCTAGGCCCTCTAGATGCCGGCGTTCACTCATTTGATTGGCCTGGATTGAGTGACCAAGGGGCAGCCGCTGCCAGTGGTCGGTATTCGATTCAACTAGAGGCGGCCGACGCTGAAGGTGAAAGAGTTGAATCCACAGCCTTGCAGTATGCGGTGGTCAACCGCGTGACGCCTAACGACGGTAGTGGAAGCGTGCGGCTGGATTTAGGCGCTATTTATGGCCAAATCAGCCTGAATGACGTTAAACAAATTCTTTGACTATTCGCTAAACAATATCTTTTTCAGGGGAACATCATGAGCTTTTCACAAGCACTTAGTGGTCTGAACGCTCAGCGTGAGAAATTAGGCGCTATCGGTAACAACATTGCTAACTCGCAGACAGTCGGTTTTAAAAGTTCAAATGTACAATTTGCCGACGTATTTGCTGAATCACGCATAGGGCTTGGTGTACGCACATCTGCCGTATTGCAAGATTTTACCCAAGGCAATGTTGAGTCTTCATCACGTAATATGGACTTGGCCATTTCAGGGGAAGGATTCTTCCGCTTTCAGCAGCCCAATGGTGAAGTGGGTTACTCACGTAACGGCCAACTAACCATGACGGCGGACGGACGTTTAGTAAATGCCCAAGGCGCGCAAATCATGGGGTACGCAGCAGACGCTGAAGGCAATGTACAGGCAGGTGGCGCTGTGCAAGCATTGGCAGTAGATGCGGGGAACTTGGCTGCTAATGCGACTACTTCTGCATCTACCTCTCTTAATTTGGATTCACGAGTGCAGGCCGGTACTGGACTACAGCAAGTACAAGTAACTACTGATTTGATGAACCCTGATAATCCAACGAGCCAAGAAGACCTGAGCTATAACTTTAGCTCTAACTTTACCGTCTATGACTCATTGGGTAATCCAAGAAATATGACAGTTTATTACGAAAAGCGCCCAGAAGCTGAAAATAGCTGGTTGGGAAAAGTAGTAATGGATGGGTACTACAGTACGAACTCGGATCCTGTTGGCTTGGCCGCAGGCAGTGTGGTTGAGGGAGTTGTTGATGCTCAAGAAGTTGTTAAAGACTCGTACGATAACCTGCTAAGTAGCATGTCCGATGTTCAAACTGGTTTGCAAAGTTTGCAAACAGCCATTGAAAATGCCGCTACCACAGCAAATACTAATGGGGCTACTCAAGAGCAGGTTATTGCAGCTGTAAACAGTGCCGCACAGAGTTTTGCCTCAAGCGCAGGTTTTTCTCTGAGTGAGGTTTTGGATAAATACCTAAATGGTCAGCAAGTAACACCTGGGGCTAATGCTGTCTACGCAGCTTACATTGCTGAAGTTCAAGCGCAGATGGATGGCGCTACCGACGCAGATGGCGTTGTTACTGCAGCAACATCTATTGATCCATTAAATGACCCTTCAACAGTTGGAGCATTTAATAACTTCATTGCAACTCGTCAAACAGCGATTGTAGGTGAAGCGCCTGTGCAGTTGGCTTCTGCAGTTCAGAGTGCAACCGACCTTATTGTTAATGCAGCTACAGGCGGTGATATCGCTGCTCAAAATAACGCAGCTCAAGCGACAGATTTGGAGGCAGACGCAAATACTATTGCGGAGATCCAAGCAGTTGCAAACAATCTCGCACAACAAGCTTTAGTTGGTGTTAATGATCCGGACGTTGCTGACGCTGTGAATAACGTAATAGCCGCTACAGCATCCGCAACAGGATCAATTTCGGCAGTCGTGCAAGCTGCACAAGCTGCAGATCCGGGAGAAGCTTTTGAGGCCTATGGTGTTAACGATTTTGTTATTGAATTTAATCAAAACGGTACCTTAAAGCGAGTAGGGCAGCCGCAGCTGGCTGACGGTGGTGGTGTAGAGTACGTAGATGTAGCCAATAACCGCCCAAATATTAATTATGCCAGCGACCCTTCTACTCCACTTGGGGGAGCAACTGAAGCGCTTAGCTTTGATATAAACCTGGCGGGTAGCACTCAGTCTGGTAATGCCTCGGTAGCCAATGATGTATCTCAAGATGGGTATGCATCCGGCTCTTTAGTTGGCGTTACTATCCAGGATGATGGCACCATTATGCGCAATTACTCTAATGAGCAATCGCTTGCTGCGGGCCAAGTAGCTATGGCGAGTTTTCGTAATCCAGAAGGGTTGAAGCCAGGCGGCGATAACCTTTGGACGGCCACAGCCTCCTCTGGTCAGGAACTGGTGGGCGCTCCAGGGACAGGAATGCGAGGCTTAATACAAGCTGGCGCCACTGAAGCCTCCAACGTTGATATGGCCCAGGAACTGGTGAGTATGATTGTCGCTCAGCGCGCCTATCAAGCCAACTCACAAACCATCAGCACCCAGGATGAGCTCCTGCAAACCATTATTAACCTTTAATAATGGGCTTTTCGTGTAAGGAGTAAATCACTTGGATCGGATGCTATATACCGCCATGAGCGGTGCTAAAAACGCCATGGATCAGCAGTCGGTGGTCAGCAATAACCTAGCGAACGTGACCACCACCGGCTTTCGTGGGCAGCTTCAGGCGGCGCGCTCGGTGCCTGTGCAAGGCGAAGCGTTCTTGGCAACGCGTACGTCTGTCATGACCACTACGCCAGGAAGTGATTTTTCACAAGGCCCGGTTGAGTTTACCGGGCGTGCACTGGATATCGCGATGCAGGGTGATGCCTGGATGGCGGTGTTAGCCGATGACGGTACGGAAACCTACACACGCCGTGGCGACCTGCAACTGGATAGTGATGGCGTCCTGCTAAACGTAGGGCGTCCAGTGATGGGCGATGGTGGTCCTATTGCGGTGCCTCAAGGAGCGCAGGTATCCATCGGCGCTGACGGCACGATCAGCGCTATTCCTGAAGGCGAGGGCCCAGAAGCGCTCGTTGATGTTGGCCGGATCAAATTGGTAACGCCTGACGAGCAGGCTCTGACACGCGGTGACGATGGCTTATTTCGTGCTCCGCTCAATGACGAGGGAGCACCTGGTGTGCTGCCAGCAAACGAGGATGCTCGTTTGGTCAGCGGTGCGCTTGAAGGCAGTAATGTCAGCGCGGTGGATGCCATGGTCGCGATGATTGATGTCGCGCGACGTTACGATATGCAAATGAAAGTGCTCAGCACCGTTGATGAGAATGCTCAGCGGGCCAACAGCATGCTCTCTATTCAGGGCTGATAGCAGCCGCCTAACAAGGGAACACGAACACTCATGATTACTTCTTTGTGGACTGCTAAAACCGGGCTTGAGTCTCAGCAAACGAAATTGGATGTTATATCCAATAACCTGGCCAACGTGAGTACCAATGGCTTTAAGCGTTCGCGCCCCGTGTTTGAAGACTTGCTGTACCAAAATATGCGTCAGCCAGGTGCACAGAACAATATCCAGGACCGACTGCCTTCAGGTATGCAGGTCGGTACCGGCGTTCGCGCCGTGGCCACCGAGCGTTTACATACTCAAGGTGGCCTGGAGCAAACCGAAAACTCGCGTGACCTTGCTATCAACGGCGAAGGTTTTTTCCAAGTGCTGTTGCCTGATGGTACAAGTGGCTATACCCGGGACGGAAGCTTCCAGCTCAACGAAAATGGTCAGATGGTAACGGCGAACGGCTACCCGCTGGAGCCAGCTATTTTTGTGCCGGAAAATGCCTTGGCTGTGACTATCGCTGAAGATGGTACGGTAAGTGTTCGTCAGCCAGGCGTTGCGGTAGACAACGACATTGGCCAAGTTACGCTGACATCGTTTATTAATCCCGCTGGTTTAGAAAGCATAGGTGGAAACCTTTACTTGGAAACCGGTGCCTCCGGTGCTCCCAATGAAAATATACCGGGTATTAACGGTGCCGGGCGCTTGTTCCAAGGCTACGTCGAGACCTCGAACGTGAACGTTGTGGAAGAGATGGTTAGCATGATCCAAACCCAGCGCGCGTATGAGATTAACAGCAAAGCCGTATCTACCAGCGATGAAATGTTGGCACGTTTGAGCCAGCTATAAAGAGCGCGTTGAGGTTTATTGAACCATGCGGGATTTTTACCATGTTAGCCGTCGGCTAAGCGTTATTGCTTTGCTGTTTTTTACCTTACTGGCGGCCGGCTGTGCCCAGATACCCCGCGCCTCAGTAGTGGGTGAACAAGAGCAGATTGAAATTGTGGATCGCCCACCGCCTATTCCCAATGGCTCAATTTACCAAGCCCGGCAAGGCTATCAGCCGCTGTTTGAAGACCGTCGACCAAGAGCAATGGGGGATATCCTCACCATCGTGTTGGATGAGCAGGTAAGCGCCAGCAAAAATGCGCGTACCAATGCGTCGCGTAACGGCAGCGCATCGCTGGATCTTGCCCAGTTGCCTGATGTACTCGACACCCTGGCTGAATATGGTTTCGATATTGCCGGGGCCAGCGATTTTAACGGCGGCGGCGGTGCGCAAGCGAACAACTCGTTTACCGGCACTATTACCGTCTCGGTTTTAGAAGTCATGAATAACGGTAACTTGCGCGTTAGGGGCGAAAAGCAGATCGGTATTAACCAAGGGACCGAGTTCATACGTTTTTCAGGCGTCGTGAATCCACGCACGATTACCACCCAGAATACGGTGCCCTCCACGCAAGTAGCGGATGCGCGCATAGAGTATGTGGGGGATGGCTATATTAATGAAGCTCAGCACATGGGATGGCTGCAACGCTTTTTCTTGAATATTTCGCCCTTCTAATGGTACCTGGAATGGCTAAACAACTTAGTGGCCTAGAGTGATCGTCATGCAGCTAAACGGTTTTCGATTAATTAAAATGCGGCTGGCGCAACTGGGTGCTCTGCTACTTATGTGCCTACTTGCTTTACCCGTTTATGCCGAGCGCGTGATTGAGTTAGCCAGCTTTGCAGGCGTGCGCGATAACCAATTGGTGGGTTATGGTTTGGTGGTCGGGCTGGATAGCACGGGTGACCAAACAACCCAGGCCCCCTTTACCAGCCAAAGCCTCTCCAACATGCTGTCTCAGCTTGGCGTGACTATTCCGCCGGGCACTAATATGCAGCTACGTAACGTAGCGGCGGTAATGGTGACCGCAGATCTACCGCCTTTTTCGCGTCCAGGTCAGCGTGTGGATATTGTGGTTTCATCTATTGCCAACGCGCGTAGCTTACGCGGGGGGACGCTATTGATGACACCGTTAAAAGGTGCGGATGGCGATACCTATGCGATTGCTCAAGGCAATATGCTGGTAGGCGGTGCGGGTGCCCAGGCAGGCGGTAGCAGCGTACAGGTTAACCAGCAAGCAGCGGGCCGCATCCCCGGCGGCGCACTGGTTGAACGTGAAGTAGCACTTAACCTGGGCGGCAATGGCGGGATGCTGGAGCTGCAGTTAAATGAATCAGACTTCGGTACCGTGCAGCGTATGGTGACCGCGATTAATAACGAATTTGGCCAATCGGTGGCCTATGCCCGTAATGGACGTGTCATTGCGCTGGATGGCCCTGTCGACGCTAACGCGCGGGTCAACTTTATGGCACGCGTAGAGAACGTTCAGATAACGCCCACTGAAGCGCCGGCCAGAGTGGTATTGAATTCGCGTACTGGTTCCGTGGTAATGAACAGTGCCGTGACGTTACGCCAGGCAGCGGTCGCCCATGGCAGCTTATCAATCACTATCGATAGAAACCTGGGTGTGAGCCAGCCAGGCCCGTTTAGCCAGGGCCAAACCGTTGTGGTGCCGGATACGGATATCGATATTGAGCAGCAGGAAGCGTATCTACAAATCGTAGAGGGTGCTCAGCTTACAGACGTGGTTAATGCGCTGAATGCCTTGGGGGCGACACCTCAGGATTTGATGACGATTCTTGAGGCGCTAAAAGCGTCTGGGTCGCTGCGTGCCGAGCTGGAGGTGATTTAATGAGCGTCTCTAATGATATGGCCGGCCAGTTTGCGTTAGACGTTCAGGGGTTTCAGCGATTGCAGCATACGGCACGCATCGACCCGGAAGCGGGGGTAGACTCAGCCGCCCAACAGTTTGAAGCGCTCTTTGTACATATGATGATGAAGAGCATGCGTGACGCTATTCCCTCTTCAGATCTGATGAGTAGCACGACGACGGATACCTATCAGCAGATGCTGGACCAGCAGTGGTCGCAGGTCATTGCATCCAAAGGAATAGGCCTGGCAGATGTACTGGTCGAGCAGCTTCAGCGCCAGGGTGTGGTGGGCGAAGAACATGTAGCTGATCAAGAATTACAAGCGCTCATTGCCGGTATTCCACGCGGCACTCCACGTGTGCTGGATGGCGCCATACAGCCGCAAGGAGAGCACCCTTCTAACTCTCCGGGAAGCGGTCGCTTTCTGTCAGAATTGGATGCGATACGCAAGCGTGCTGACGTTGGTGAGCAGACATCACTTGGCATGTCTGGCGCTAATAACAACGCGCCAGAGCATGTGCAGCGCTTTCTCGATAAATTGGCGGTTCCCGCGCAAGCTGCCAGTAAAGCAAGCGGTGTTCCCGCCGAGTTGATATTAGCCCAGGCAGCCTTGGAAACCGGCTGGGGGCAGCATGAAATAGCCACCCGTCAGGGAGGCAACAGCCATAACCTGTTCGGGATTAAAGCGGGTAGCCATTGGCAGGGTAAAACCACCGATATTGTGACGCATGAATATATTAACGGGCGCCGCACACAGGTGGTTGATACGTTCCGTGTCTATGATTCATTTGAGCATTCGCTTACTGATTATGCCAACCTGATCGGCAAAAATTCGCGTTACGCAGCGGTGGTGCAGGCGCCCAATGCCGAGCAAGCCGCGCATGCGTTGCAGCGAGGCGGCTATGCCACAGACCCACGCTACGCCCAAAAGCTGATAGCCGTTATGAATACCATGGGGTCGCTAACAACAGAGAGCACCTACCTGGCGGATTCGCGCTAGGTAGGGCTCAAGTTTTTTAGGGTGCTGCCGATATATTAGGTATCGGCCTAAGGATATCAACCATGAGCATGTTTTCTGTTGGCTTAAGCGGCCTTAATGCTGCCCAGAATGCCTTAAACACCACCAGTAATAACATCAGCAATGTTTACACGCCGGGCTACAACCGTGAACTCACTCAGCTGGGTGAGGGCAATGTAGGCGGTGGTGTGAAAGTGGATGCCATTGAGCGACAGTTTAATACCTACGTCGCTAATCAGCTTAATAGCGCGAAGACACAATCGAGTGCGCTTGAGACCTATAACAATCAGGTCTCGCAAATCGATAACCTGCTGGCCGACCGAGCCGCTGGTTTGGCGCCGCTGATGCAGGGCTTCTTTTCTTCGCTTGAAGACCTGGCAAGCTCGCCGTCTGACCCGGCCGCTCGTCAAGGGGTGCTTGGAACAGCAAGCACATTAAGTGCTCAGTTTCGATCCTTTGATGGCTATCTGCAGGATATGCAGAGCAATATTAATAGCCAAATCAAGGATGAAGTTACCCAAATTAATAACTCGCTTGAGCAGATTGCGGGGCTGAATAAAGAAATTTCTCTGGCGCGTGCGCGTACGGGGGATGCGCCTAATAGCCTGCTTAACCAGCGCGATCATCTGGTTTCTGAGCTTAACGAGCGAATGGATCTGCGCCTGAATATTCAGGACGGTAAAACCTATAACATTAGCCTTCCCAACGGCCAGCCGCTCGTGACGGGTACAGACTCCTTTAAACTCGAGGCTGTACAGGCTGACAACGACCCACAACGCACCATCGTTGGCTATCGCGATGGTAGTGGTAACGTTGTAAAGTTAAATGAGTCAACGATAAAAGGCGGTACGCTGGGCGGACTAATGGCGTTTCGTTCCGAGACGTTGGATAAAACGCAGAACCAGATTGGTCAGCTGGCTGTTTCGCTCTCGGTTGCTTTTAACGATCAGCATAAAAAGGGTGTGGACCTGGATGGCGAATTGGGTGGGGACTTCTTTGAACTAAGTAAGCCGCTAGGATACAGCTATAAAGGCAATGCCTCTGAAATAGCATCCGTTGAATTCGATACGGATAATATTGATGAGCTACGCGCTACAGACTACACCATCAGTTATCGCAATGACGCGTTTAGCGTGACACGTAATGACAGTGGTGACGAGGTGGACTTCACATTGGATGGCGGAGTACTGTCCTTTGGTGGCGTTAATGTTGCCTTTGAGAGTACGCCACAGAATGGCGATAAGTTCGAAATTCAGCCTGTTCGTCGCGCCGGCCAGGATATGAAGGTGGCGATTACGGACGGGGATAAAATAGCCGCAGGTGATGCAGGCTTAGACGGTGAAGAAGGCAGTTCTCTTACTTCATTTAAACACTCGGGTGATTTAGCCGTTGATGACCTGAAGATGTCGCCAGGGGCGTTCTCTAACCATAAAGAGTATACGTTAACGCTGGATTCAGAGGGTGCGCTAAAGGTAGAGCCAGCGGGGGCAACGGTCCGCGTTGATGGTCAGCCGTTTGATGTGGATAGCGGTGAATTAGAGGAAGGCCAAGCGGTTGAAATTGATGGGATGAGCTTTACACTTTCCTCACGTCCTGCTGATGGTGAAACGGCGACGTTAACGGTTGCTCAAAACATTATCGCGGCCTCGGCTGATAACCGTAACGCATTAGCTTTGCAAAAGTTGCAGAGTGAGGCAGTGGTAGGAGGTTCAGCTTCCGTGAGTTCCGGCTACGCCTCCATTGTGAGCGATGTCGGTAACCGCGCTAATATTACCCAGGTTAACCTGGACGCGCGTCAAGGACTCACCGATCAGCTGCGTGCGGTGCAGCAGTCTGAGTCTGGTGTAAACCTGGACGAAGAGGCTGCCAATCTGATTCGCTACCAGCAGTACTATATGGCCAACGCACGTGTTATTGATACGGCTGGCTCGATTATGGACACTATCTTGAACCTGCGCGGTTAATCCAGGAGTCTAGGCTATGCGTATTAGCAGCGTAACGATGTTTGAGCAAAGCACGGCCTCCATGAATCGCCAGCAAAGTGATTTCTTAAAGGTGAGTCAGCAACTCGCCAGTGGTCGTCGGGTAGTCAACCCCTCGGATGACCCGCAGGCGGCCTCACGTGCGGTGGGCGTTGATCAGTCAATCTCTATTACTGAGCAATACGCTGATTCGCGTGTCTCGGCTCGCAACTCAGTAGCACAAACAGAGAGTATCCTCAATAGCGTGAGCGATGCGGTAATCCGCGCAAAAGAGCTGCTCATCCAAGCCTCTAGCGATACGCTTAGCGATGTGGACCGTGAGTCGGTTACCAGTGAATTAAAAGGCGTTTACGAAACGCTCATCGGTCAGGCAAATGCGACCGATGGTAGTGGACGTTATCTATTTGGCGGTTACAAGGATAATGCGCCTCCGTTTGCTAAAAATGCAGAAGGCAGCGTTGAATATAATGGTGATGCGAATAGCCGCGAGCAGCAGGTTGATTCATCTCGGTTAATGCCGGTGACTGAAAATGGTAAAACCATTTTCCAAAGTGTGCCAAGCAGTGCTAGCTATGTGGCAAAAGCAGCGCCAGAAAATGACGGCAATGTGACCTTTTCGGGCCCTAATGTTAAAGATGTCACTGATGATAATTATGGGGAAGCATTCACCGTCGAATTCAGTGTCGATGGTGGTAGCGGTGATATTACGTATAGGGTAACCGGGCCTGATGGTGACATTACTCCCGATGGTCAAACCGCACCTGGTCCGTTTGCTTATACGGGCGATGGGCAGCAGCTATCGTTTGGCGGCATCAGCATTACCCTTACCGGGGAACCGGCAGACGGCGACGAAATTTCCATGGCCCGCCCAGGAACTCCAGAGCAGCCTGCAGATCTCTTTAAGACCCTGGAAGCGGCGATTGGCGTGCTTGAAAATCCCGCACAAACGGATACCGAAAAAGCGGCTATGCGTAACACCTTAAATAGCTCGATGCGCGAACTGGATAACGCATTGGATAACGTGCTGACCGTGCGTGCCTCTGCAGGCGCACGTCTTAATGAGTTGGACGTTATTGATGCGGTGGGCAGTAACCGCATGATGAACTATACGCAAACGCTGTCGGATCTAGTAGATCTGGATTATGTGGAGGCTATTTCCGAGTATAGCCTGCGCCAAGTGGGCATGCAGGCCGCGCAGAAGACGTTTGTCGATGTGAAGGGGTTATCACTGTTTAACTATATGTAAAAACAGATAAGAGCATGATATTAGCCCTGTCACGGTTATTTACCGTAACAGGGCTTTTTAGTTTAAAGGAGCCATCGCCTCTATCAGATTTTGCATCATTCCCAGCCCTTGGCTAAAGAGGGCCTGTAGAAAACGGTCAATACGCGTCATTAAGACCATCAAGAGCGTTAGCCCGACGGTGAGTGAGGTGGGAAAGCCAATATTGAACACGGTGAGCTGTGGGGCAGAGCGATTAAGAATACCGAGACATAGGTTGATAATCAGTAACGCGCCCACAACGGGTAGTGCTAGCAGCATACCTGCGGCGAAAATAGTGCCTGCGTAGCGGGCCAGAAGATCGAAGGCCCCCGGGTTCAAACCGGCTATCCCGATGGGCAGTGTCTCAAAACTCATGATCAGCGTTTCAAGTACCATTAGGTGGCCGTTAAATGCTAAAAACATGAGCAATGTGATCATATATAAAATGCGTGATAGCACCATAATGTTGGTGCCACTAGAAGCATCAAAGAACGTGGCAAACGCGAGCCCCATTTGTAAGCCAATATACTCACCTGCCGCCTGAACAACCGCAAATATAATATGCATGACCAGCCCTATGGCTAGTCCGATCACTATTTGCTCTACCATGATCCCTATGCCTGCCCAGGACATAATGGCGACGTTCGGCATGGCTGGGAGAATCGGTGCAATCACAATGGTCACTAACGCGGCGATTCCCACTTTTGCCTGGTTAGGGATGCTGGAATGTCCCCACAGCGGGGAAACGGCCATAAATGCTGTAATGCGCGCAAAGGGCCATAAAAAGGCTATCAACCAGCCTTGCAACTGAGCAAAGGTGATTTCCACCATGGCACTACATCACCATGTTGGGAATGTTAGTAAACAGTCGTGTCGTAAAATCCGTAATCAAGCTAATCAACCACGGGCCCGCCAAAACCAGAACGGCAAACACCGCCAGGATTTTAGGGATAAAGGTGAGCGTCATTTCGTTAATTTGCGTGGCCGCTTGAAAAAGGCTAACAAGTAAACCGGTAAAAAGCGCCGCCAGCAGTATGGGGCCTGCTAGAAATAGTGTGACGCGCATGCCTTGATACGCCATGCTCATTACCACCTCAGGGGTCATGCTTGCTCCTTGCCGCTGGCGCGGCACCTAGGTAACGTAAAAGCTTTGGGCGAGTGAGCCAACGATTAACTGCCAACCGTCAACCAGTATAAAAAGCATTAATTTGAACGGTAATGAAATTGTCACGGGCGGCACCATCATCATTCCCAACGCCATTAACGTGCTGGCGACCACCAGGTCGATAATCAAAAAGGGAATGAAAATAGTAAAACCGATTTGAAAGGCAGTTTTAAGCTCGCTGGTGACAAAGGCAGGCAATAACACGCGCATGGGGAGCTCTTCAGGACCTTGCAAAGGTCCTACGTCTGCCAAGCGGACGAATAGGGCTAAATCAGGCTCCCGCGTTTGGGCAAGCATAAACTCACGAAACGGTAGCTGGGCACGCAGCAAAAACTCTTCAAAATTAATCGTCTCGTTCGATAGAGGCTGCCAGGCTGTGTCATACACCTGAGAAAGAACGGGTGACATGATAAAAAAGGTTAGGAACAGCGCGATACCCAGCAGCACCTGGTTGGGTGGTGTTGCCTGCGTGCCCATCGCGGTTCGCAGCAGGCTCAGCACAATAATGATCCGTGTAAAGCTGGTCATCATCAGTAGCATCGCTGGCAGGAACGCCAGCGAGCTTAAAAGCAGCAGTGTTTGAAGCGATAGCGACCACTGCTGACCGCCATCCTCAAGCGGTTGAGAGATAATGCCTGGCAATTGTTGTGCATGCACGGGGTTAGTCAACATACAAAGTGCGACAGCAACGCCAAACAGCAGCCAAAGCTGCCAGTAGGACCTAACGGAGTGCATCCTATGCCTCATGGTGTTTGATGTGGGTCGGTATCGGAGCCTTTACGCCGACGCTTTGCCAGCGCCTGAGAAAGCCGTTGTGCAAAAGGCGGCGAATCAGAACGAGGGGAAGGAGCAGGTCTGTCGTCAGGTGCCGGGCGCTCATGCAGCTTGGTGACTCGGCCATTGCCTACTCCAAGAACCAGCCACGTGTCTTCAATTTCGACGACGACGACGCGCTCGCGATTGCCGACCGCCGTGCTCGTAATGACGCGTAGGTGGGCTCCCAGTTGCGGGCGAGCATTCTGCCAGCGCTTTAAGAGCGCTGTGCAGAGTAGAATCATGACTATAACCAATGCCAAGGCAGCGGCGGTTTTACCGAACATGGCCATGCCGATAAACGCATCACCGCTGCTGCCTAGCGCATCGATAGTTCTATCTTGCAATGGAGAGGTGTCAGCACTCATCGGTTAAGCTTGTGAATGCGCTCAGAGGGTGTGATGATTTCGGTAATACGAATACCGTATTTGTCTTCGATAACAACGACTTCACCCTGCGCGATCAAGTAGCCGTTAATGAGAATATCCATCGGCTCGCCTGCCAAGCCTTCGAGCTCAATCACTGACCCTTGGGCAAGCTCAAGCAGTTGCTTGATCGTAAGCTTCGTCCGGCCAAGTTCCACGGTCAGTTTTACCGGGATATCCATGACCATTTCAAGATCGCGTGTCTGCTTGCTTTCGTCAGCGGGACTTAGCGGCCTAAATATTTCATCGCTGGCGGGTTTCGCGGCTGAAGTGTCTGGCGCTGCATCCTCAGGGGTTGGGGCCTCCTCCTCGGCGGCTTCTTGTTCAGCCATTGCGGCTGCCCAAGGATCTTCCTCGCTGGCCGTATCGGCAGTGTTTGTCGTCTCCTCTTGTTCAGCCATTGCGGCTGCCCAAGGATCTTCCTCGCTAGCCGTATCGGCAGCGTTTGGCGTCTCTTCTTGCTCAGACATGGCGTCCGCCCAATCGTCATCGGAGACATTTTGATCGGGTTTATTAGGATCAGTCATGCTTTGGATTCCTTGGCTTGCTGTCGCTTCGAACCTTTAATAAAGTCCAGTGACGATACGTTATTCATAGCGGCATGGTCGATCATATGGAGAACGCGCAGCGCATGCTGCTGGCGCTGGCTACCATACTCGCACTCCATGACCGGGACTCCATCAACACGAGCGGTAATCGTATCGGGAATATCCAGCGGCAATACATCGCCTTTCTTTAGCCCCATTACCTGTGCAATACGGCTAGGTATTTGAGCAAACTCTGCCACCAGCTCTACTTCTGATTGGCGTATCTCGCTGGCCATGCGTCGGGACCAGGTGCCGTCATGGTCCTGATTACTGTCGTTAATAGGATTGGCGAGCAGATCCCGCAGAGGCTCAATCATGGCGTAGGGCATGCAAATCTGGAAATTACTTGAGAGATTGCCCACTTCAATATTGAACTTGGTGTTGACGACAATTTCGTTCGGTGAATTGGTGATATTAGCAAACTTGGCCTGGACTTCAGAGCGCACAAAATTAACGTCGACCGGATACACGACCTTCCATGCTTCCTGGTAGGCATCAATTGCCAAGTTCAGAAGACGGTAAATAATACGCTGTTCTGTATTGGTAAATTCACGGCCGTCTGATTTGGTAACAAAACGGCCATCGCCACCAAACAGATTGTCTACCACCATAAAAACAAGGTTAGGTGGGAAAACCACCAATGCCGAGCCACGCAATGGCTTCATTGCTACCAGGTTTAAGTTGGTAGGTACCGGCACGTTACGCGAAAACTCGCTAAAGCTTTGGTAACGGACGGACTCCACCGTGATGTCAGCGCTACGCCGAATCAAGTTAAACAAGCCATTTCGGAAATAGCGGGCAAATCGCTCATTAATAAAGTCGAATGCATGTAAGCGCTCACGGATGACCCTATGTTGTGTTGAAGGGTCATAAGGGCGAATGCGCGTCTCGCTAGCTGGCTGCGAAGAGGAGGGCGATGGTTCTTCATCACCACTGACGCCTTTTAGTAAGGCATCAATTTCTTCCTGGGACAGTAGATCGTCCTGCGACATGAACGGCTCCAGTGCCCGGGTTATTGCACAATAAATTCAGTAAACAGCACTTCGCGTAGATCAAGCGGCGGCTGATTTTCCGTCAGGGGTACGCCAAGGCGACTGATAATCGCTTGTGCTAGCTGCTCCTTACCTTCTGTGGAGGTAAGTTCACTGGCTTGCTTGCCTGAGAGTAAAATCAGCAGACGGCTACGCACTTGAGGCATGTGCTCTTCGATAATCGCTTTGCTCTCTTCATTGCCAACACGCAGCGTAATTCCTGTATACAAGAGGCGAGAACCATAGCGATCATCTGCAAGGTTGACCGTAAAAGGATCAATTCGCGTAAATACAGGCGTTTCACGCTCTGCTGGTAGCTGTGATTCGCCATCAGCACTCTGTTCATTACGCTGGTCAAGCACCATATAAATGGCTGCTGCTGCCCCTGCTGAGGAAAGGAGCACCAGAACAATCATTATCCAGAGCAGTTTTTTGGATCCGCCACTTTTTTCAGCCATTAGTCGTTCCGTTCCCATAATCGCCACACACCACTGATTACGCATTATGCCTAATATGGCGGGCGGTGATGAAATGAACAGGCTCGCTTGGCGAGCCTATCTTTTGGTTTTGCGCACCTGGGCGCGTGAGTCGCTACTCGTACAACGAATATTTAAGCGTAAAGATCAACCCGCCCATCAAGGGGGTGTGAAATATTCTCCGCAACGGGCGCTAGCGTGTCCTGATCACTGTCCGTTACGCTACTGCCCACCTGCGCACCAGCGTTATTGCCTTTTTCAGCAAAGGCCTGTTCATTGGAATTATGCTGCTCGCCAACGGAGGTTTCGCCTAACGAAATACCCTGCTCTGCTAGTGCTTCACGAAGCTGAGGAATCGCTTGTTCAACCACTTGGCGAACCTGCATGTGCGACGATAAGAAGTGTGCTTGTGTCCCTTGCTCACTGACTTTCAAGGTAATTGACAGTGGCCCAAGCTCAGCAGGATGTAGTTGCATCTTAATCTGTTGCTCGCCTCCGCGCTGAGCGAACTGAACCAACTGCTGGCCAAGCTGTGAAGACCAGGCAGGACTGCTGACTGGTGTTCCCAGCGAAGCGTGTGAAGATGGCATCGACGAGGACGCTGCTACAGGGGCATTACCGGCGGAGGCTGAGTTCGGGAACCCAGCAGCGGTTGGTTGGCCACCACGTAAAAGCGGTTCAAGCTCGTCTGGCGTTGCCAGCGGCGCTGAGGGCGTCAATGGGCCAATTTTTGTCAAAACATCCTGGCTGTTGGCAACGGTTGGTTGGCCGTTAGCGGTGCCCAGCTTTGTCGCAATAGCGTTGGTTGTAGAAAGAGTGCTTGAGGCATCGTGACGATAGGCGCCACTGCTCAACGGTTGGCTCTGCGGCCCTTTGTGAGTAGCTAATGCCCCAGTACTGCTTTGTGTCGTAGCGGTAAGCATGACACTTAACGCGCTAACAAGCTGACCCGCTTCCTCTTCGCTAAGATGCGAGAGTAATTCAATGGCGTTGTCTGAGTGCTCTAACGCCATACCCGGCTGGGGGTCTATGCCGAGTGCACTGAGCAATTCAGCGGTCTGCTCTTGGCTCAGGTCGAGCTGTTGGAGCAGTGCCTCAAGCTCGGGCGCTACCCCTTGAAGCGCTTCAGCCGGCTCGGCTGGTTCTGCAAAGGAAGCAAGCAGGTTCATGCGAGCAGCAATTTCATCAAGAAACGTTAATGGCTCGCTGTTGGGCGGATCAATCGCTAGCTCTGGCGTTAACATATCGCTCGTTGCGACCTCATCAAGAGGCGTTAATGACTCGCTGTTTAATGGATCAACCGGCTGCTGTGACGCTAACGTGTCGCTTGCTGCGAGTGATAACCTGGCCTGTAATGAGGCAAGCTGTTTTTGAACCTGTGCTGGCGTTTGGCTGTCTACTTCCGTAGCACGTAATGGCGCATTAGTTGATGGCAAAGTAGCTGCTTGAGATAACGCTTGGCGAAAAAGATCCGGCGTATTTACAGACGCAGAGAGAGGCGAGCTGGCCATTGAGGCAGAACCCTGATTCTGTGCACCTGACAGCAATAGCTGTATGTTCATTTATCGTTCCTCAGTGCCACTAATGCGGTTTTTCATTGTGCTGGCGAGCCAGGCGGCTGGTCACCAAGTCATCATTGGTTTTTTGCTCATGGCGTTCAAGACGACGGTGCTCTTCTGATAGCCGACGGGTAGTCAGTGTATCGTAGGAAGAGAGCTTGCGCTGCTCTTGTTGCCAGTGCTGTTGACTCTGTTGAACGCGCTGCTGTTGAGCGATTAACGCTTGGCGAGCACGACTTAACGCAGCGTCAAGTGAGGCCAGAAACTGCTGATAGTTGTACATGGTAGCGGGGTCAATACCTTCACGCATGGCCTTTTGCAAACGCTCGGCATACTCCGTGCGATACTGGCTAAGCGACTGCAACTGAGCGGCCGTCTGCTGCTCGGTTTGTCGCTCATGTGCAAGCAATTGACCTGCCTGGTCGCGAGCATCCTTGGCTAAACCCGTTAACATTTCTAGCTGTGAATGGCTCATGTTCGACCTCCCACTACGGTATGCAGTGCCTGGCGTGAATCCTCAAGCGTGGCACACTCGCTAATGTTTTGTTGAAGAAAGCGCTCAAGCGCGGGAAAAAGGTTCACCGCTTCGTCAAGCCTTGCGTCGTGGCCTGGGCTATAAGCACCGACGCTAATCAAATCCCGATTACGCTGATAGCGAGAAAACATTTGCTTAAAAGCGCGGGCTTCCTGCAGTTGTTCCGGTGTGGCAATTGCCGTCATCGCACGGCTAATGGAGGCTTCAATATCAATAGCCGGGTAGTGGCCCGCTTCAGCAAGGCTGCGAGATAGCACAATATGGCCATCCAGAATTGCTCGAGCAGAGTCGGCAATCGGGTCCTGCTGATCATCACCTTCGGTAAGCACGGTATAAAATGCGGTAATGGATCCGCCGCCACGCTCAGCATTGCCTGCCCGTTCAACAAGGCCTGGTAGCTTGGCAAATACGGAGGGTGGATACCCTTTGGTTGCTGGTGGCTCACCAATGGCGAGGGCGATTTCACGCTGGGCCATAGCATAACGAGTTAACGAATCCATAATCAGCAACACATTGCGCCCAGCATCGCGAAACCCTTCGGCCAGCCGTGTCGCATAAGCGGCCCCCTGGAGGCGCTGCAGCGGCGAGGTGTCGGCTGGCGCAGCGACGACTACAGAACGACGTCGGCCCTCCGGCCCTAGAATGTGATCAATAAAATCTTGTACTTCTCGACCACGTTCACCAATTAAGCCCACCACGATAACATCGGCTTGGGTATAGCGAGCCATCATGCCCAGTAGCACCGATTTACCGACACCGGAGCCTGCAAACAGGCCCATTCGCTGGCCTCTACCGACACTTAAAAGCGCATTGATGGCACGAATGCCAACATCAATCTGGTCTTCAATCGGCGCGCGGGATAGCGGATTCAGTGGCGCCGAGCTAAGCGTTGCATGGGTTACTTCCTCAACGCTTTCACGATCATCCAAAGGGTTGCCGTTGCCGTCTAAAACGCGGCCCAATAATTCATCTCCGATGGGAAAACGGCGTGCGCTGTGCCCGCTTCCATCGCCAAGTGGAGAGACTCTGGCGCCAGGCATCAGCCCGGAAATTTCTTCCAGCGGCATAAGGAAGAGTTTGTCGCCCGCAAAGCCGACCACTTCGGCTTCTGCATGTTTGTCGCTGTCGGTAAGGCGCCCATCAGGGCCAGAAAGCTCTATACGGCAGGCGCTGCCAACGGCTACGCGCAGCCCAACGACCTCAATCACCATGCCGGTCGCGCGTGTTACGCGGCCGCTACTGCGCTGGTGCGGTAAGCGGCTTATCCGCTGCGTGGTGCGGCGTATTGCTTTATGCCAGCGGTGTTGATGAGGACATGTTGAGTCAGACATGCGCGGTCCGCCTATGAAGACGTAGTATTGGGTGAATGACGCTTACGGGCCTGGGACTGGATCGCCTGCCAGCGGCTTTCAAAGGTGGCATCTAATTCACCTTGAGCGCTGGTGACGCGACAGCCACCTCGCGCCAGCTGGTCGTCAGGCTGTAATTTCCAGTTAGCGGCGCTAAGCTCATTACCTAGGTGAGTTTCTACCAGAGTATGGTCTTCAGGGTTTAGCCACAGACGCTGCTGCCCAACCAGCGGTGGCTCCGTATGTAGAAGCTCACGGACAATATTCAGAATTTGTTCGGGTGTTTCTTGCAGGGCTTCCCCAGCTAACTGCTTGCCTGTCGCCAATGACAGCGCCACAAGATCGTGAGCAACGATTTCATCAATACGCTCCAGGGCATCTGCAAACTGTTTAGCCAACGTATGCAAAGGCGTAACCGCTTGATGAATCTGTTCCTGGAGCTCTTCTTTTGCCTGGGCGCGACCCTCTTCCAGACCTTTTGCTAACCCTTCTTCATGACCCTGTTGTAACCCAGCCTGATAGCCCGCCTCTTCAGCCTCCTGGCGAAGACGTTCATAAAGCTCCTCGCGCTCCTGCTGTTCGCGCTGATGTGCCTGTTCGGCTGCTTTTTGTGCAGCCAGCACTTTGCGCTGGTGCGCAGACGGCACCGCAGGCGCCTGGTTGGCCTCTTTGTGTTGCGGGACAAGCTCATCCATTTGCCAGCGTTGCCAGCTACGATGACGGTCAAACTCAGGAGACGACGAATTAGACATATTCGTCATCTCCTCCGGCCAGCACGATCTCACCTGAATCGGCTAAGCGGCGCACCACTTGTAGAATGGCTTTTTGCTCCGTTTCAACTTGTGAAACACGAATGGGTCCGCGTGCTTCCATGTCTTCGCGAACGAGCTCTGAGGCGCGCTGGGACATGTTGCGCAAGAACTTGTCGACCAATGCATCCTGTGCACCTTTGAGCGCCACCACCAGCGAATTGGTTTCGACTTCCTGAAGCACCATTTGGATAGCGCGGTTGTCCAGGTCGAGCAGATTTTCGAACAGAAACATTTCGTCGATAATCTTTTGAGCCAGGTCTTCGTTGTGCGCGCGAACGGTTTCGATGGCTGTCTCTTCCTGAGAAGAGTTCATCAGGTTGAGGATTTCGGCTGCGGTTCTCACGCCGCCCATCTTGCTGCGCTTAAGGTTCTGACCATCCAGCATGCTGGTGAGCACTTCGGTGAGTTCCTGCAGTGCGGCGGGCTGAACACCGCTAAACGTGGCGATCCGCAAGACGACATCGTTACGCAGTTTTTCTTCAAAGTGCTCAAGAATATCTGCCGCTTGATGGCGGTCAAGGTGAACCAGAACCGTCGCGATAATCTGCGGATGCTCATCGCGGATCAGCTCTGCAACCATGGTGGCTTCCATCAGGTTGAGCGCATCAATACCTGAGTTGCCGCCGGTTGTCTCCATGATATCTTCAATCAGGCTGGTCGCGCGTTCGCTACCCAATGCCTTGGTGAGCACAGAACGGATATGTTCGCTGGAGTTAAGATTGAGCGCGACAAACTCTTCTGTCTCTTTGTGGAACGCTTCAAGTACGGCCTTCATATCCTCGTGGGATACTTGATTTAGGCGCGCCATTTCCATACTGATATCTTGTACTTCGCTGGCGCTTAGGTACTTGAACACCTCTGCCGCGCTGTCTTCATCAAGAGCGAGCAGAAGAATGGCGCTTTTGCGAGCGCCGCTCATGTCGGCTAGTTCGCTACTCATTGGCATTCATCCAGCTGCGAATAATCATGGCGATCATGCGTGGGTCATCCTGTGCCATGTCACGCAGGTCATTAAGATTGTGTTCGTATAGCGACGTTTTGCGGTTTCGCTTGGGCTTATTGCTATAGGTGTTGCCTTCCTCATCAAGCGCTTCACCCTCAGCCCCAGCCTCGTCTTCCACATCGCCACCCACGCTGGTCGCAAGCGTTTGTCCTGGAAGGACCGGCGCCACAGCGGGTGTCTGCGTATAACGCTTGATCAAGGGACGTAAAATAAGTAGATAAAGCAATAAGGCAGCAAGCGCGACAAGCAGATAGCGCCCCAGGGTGCTGGCAATCGCGAGTGTGCCGGGGTCTTTCCACCAATCGGTTTCAGCCGCATCCTCGCGGGTATCGGCAAAGGGTGAATTCACCACTTCAATTTGATCCCCGCGCACTTCAGAGAAGCCCATTGCCTGGCGTACCAGGCGCTCGATTTGGGCAACCTCAATGTCCGTTAGCGCGACGCGCTCAAGTTCACCTTCGGCATTAACGGTGTCGCGGTAATTAACTACGACGGCCGCAGAAAGCCGCTGAATTTGCCCCAGCCGATGCTGTACATGCTCAACGCTGCGGTCGACTTCATAATTGACCACATCTTCCTGACGCAGACTACGCAGTGCTTCAGGCGGAACGTCATCAGCTTCTTCCTCGTCACCCTCTGCACCTTCTGGCTGGTTAATGGGAGAAGGGGCTGTGCCGGGCGGCGTATTGCTGAGTGCCCCAGGAATGCCGCTTGCCAAGGGGTCGTCACCGTCAAAGGAGAAGCTCAACTGGCGGCTGCGTACGGCCGCTTCATTGGGCGGCTGGTTCGGGCCATAGCGCTCGGAGGTTTGTTCTCGGCTTGAGAAGTCGATTTGTGCGGCGACCTGAGCGCGCACATTGGCCTGGCCCAGGATAGGCGTAAGAATATGCTCGATGCGCTGCTGATAAGAGCGCTCTACTTCCGCGATATACTCAAGCTGGGAGCCGTCAAGATCATTACCTTTCGAGGAATTAGCTGACAGAAGGCGGCCATTTTGATCAACAACCGTGACATCCTCTGCGGCAAGCTCGGGAACACTGCTGGATACCATATGGATAATGGCGCTTACCTGCCCCTCGCCCAGCACGCGGCCGGGTAGCAGCGTCAATATAACGGAGGCCTTGGCCGGTTCGCGGTCACGAATAAACACGGATGGCTTGGCCAGCGAAAGGTGAACGCGAGCCCGCTCAACAGGCCCTAGCGACTCAATTGAGCGGGCCAGCTCACCCTCCAGGCCGCGCTGGTAATTAACCTGTTCAGCAAACTGACTAATACCAAACGCCTGGGTATCCATTAACTCAAGGCCGAGATTGCCGCCCCGAGGCAGCCCTTGCTCGGCAAGCTGCAACCTCAGTGTATATATCTGATCACTTGGTACCAGCAGAGCTTGGCCGCCTTGGCTAAACTGATAGGGCACGGAGCGGCTATCAAGCTCTGCAATAATTTGACCACCATCCGCCTCGGTAAGATTGCTGTATAAAACGCGGTACTCGGGGCTGCTTGCCCACATGAACAGTGCGGCGACAAGAGCAATAGAGGCTGCTCCTGCAATTAGCAGCACTACCAGCGGGCTACCACGTAACTGTTTTAACAGGCGCTCAACCATAGGACTGCTTTTTACATCGCTGTCTGTTGGACCATTGCGGAGAGTGCTTTGTGTCGTGCTGTTTTGACGGCCTGCCGTTGCACCGGTTTCACTCATGCATCCCTCCAAAGGGGTAAGCAAAACAGATGCCGGCCCAGGCGCATCACCAAAGAAGGCATAGGCTATATCCGTCAATCGCGGTTATCCGCCTGGAGGAAAAGGCGGAATTGTGATGGGCGCCATTATCCCGAGGTGTGTCGAGCATAAATGAACGAAAAGCTTGGCTTTTAGTGCGCAATTGTACGTATGAGCGCAGCGACAGCAGTGTTAGGCTTTGCCCATTACTTTATTTAAAGCTGATGAGGCTTATGTATGAGTACGCCGGCAATACAAGCAGCGCTTCAACAAATGCAAGGGCTCGCGACGCAAGCGGCAGCGCAACCGTTAAAAGGTGAGCATGTCTCGACGGCAGTAGGGCAGGGCGGTTTTGGTAGCGAGCTACAGGCATCAATTCAGCGTATTAATCGTCTTCAAAAAGCGGCTGATGCAAAAGCCATGGCGTTTCAGGCAGGAGAGCCGAACGTTGAGCTGAACGACGTTATGGTGGATATGCAAAAAGCGAGCGTTGCCTTCCAGATGGGGCTTCAGGTGCGTAACCGTGTGGTGACTGCGTATCGCGATGTAATGAATATGCAAGTGTAGTGGCTTGAAGCTTCCTTCAAACAAGGCGCCAGACATAAGTAAGTGTTGCGTTAGCTGGCGCTTGTTTGAAGAAAGCTTTGCCGAGTCTTTATACCTCTAGTGAAATAAGGCGCCCTTGCATTTCTTCCAGGCGCTCAGCAATCGCCAGTACTTCTTCTGAAGGGATTTGGCGAATGACATCCCCAGACTCCCGGTCAATAACGCGTGTCACAATACGTGATGACTCATCGCTAACATCGAACTCTATTCCATGCGCTTGCATCGCCGCGTTAATACGCTGGATGGGTTCAATCAGCTCGCCTTTTGTTACGGCGGTAGTTCCTGAGACAGCTCCTGAGCCAGTTTGAGCGCCGCTATTGTCTGTCGTTGACAGTTGGGCGAGCGTGCTGTCCAGGCGTTGTTGCGGCGTTAGGTGGGGTGATGGTGTGGCTGATAGTGTTGTTATGGTATCCGTTAGCGGTGATGTCATGACAGCCGTTCCTTGTAAAGATAAGGGCTAAATAGTAGTGACTCAGTAGTAACAACCCATGGATAAGTCGGTTTGGATAAAGCGTCAGCCCTGCCTCTATAGCTGAGCCTCCTTACTATTATCGGCTGATACGCCACAAACTTTATAATGGGTTGGTCAGGTATTCTTTTTGTTGCAAAGAAAGTTGGCTGCGCCATTAAAGTCTGGCGCCATTGCGCCGATATCATTTTATAGATGAGCATGGTGTGCTCGTATTAAATGAGAAAAGGCGGGCGGCGGTTACCGTGTTGTCTGACCAGTAACCGGTATCAATTAGGAGTTCAAGCTAGTGACATACTCTCGCGGCAGTGCTGCCTACGGAAGAGGTGCTAACGCTTATGCGCGCGTTGGTGTCGAAAGTGGCGTGATGTCAGCTGATCCGCATAGGCTTATTGTCTTGTTGTTTGAGGGAGCGCAAACATCTATTCGTGCTGCGCGTATCCACATGCAAAGCGGCAACACGAGTGAGAAAGGCAAAGCAATATCCAAAGCGTTGGATATTATCAATAACGGCCTTGGCGCCGCCCTTGACCAAGAAAAAGGTGGCGATATTGCTGAGCGATTGGCGTCACTTTATGACTACATCGCTCGCTTATTACTCACCGCCAATTTGCGAAATGACGAGGAAAGCTTAAACCAAGCGGAGCAACTGCTTGAAAATATTGCCTCTGCATGGCGTGAAATTGGACAACAGCAAAGCGTATGAGGCCCTCATGGCAGCTTCCATAAATGCCCACGATCACGCACCGCACGTACTGTTAGATGCGTATGAGGGGCTGCTGGTTCATGTTACTCAAATGCATGAGCTGGCCAGCGCCGAGCAGTGGGTAGAACTGATTGAGCAGCGCACCCATTATGTCTTGCTGGTCGAGGAGGTGCGCAAGCTCGATAGCGTGGTGGTGCTGGATGATCCCGCCAAGCAGCGTAAGGCAGAGTTACTTGAGCGCATTTTAGAATATGATGTGGAAATTCGGCGTCGCTTGATGGCAAGGCGAGATGAGTTAGGCAAGCTAATTGGTGTTTCTCAGCGTCAGCGAGATCTTCATCGTGCCTACGCACCCCAGCAGGGCGCTTCTTTTAGTGCCTTGGGTTCTGACGATGGAGAAGTGATCAAGTGAGTGGTATCACGCCGTTGATTGATACGCTTATGCATCAAGTGTTGGGTCGGCAGGGGGAAGTGTCGTTAAAGCATGCGTTGAGCGAACCTGTTAAGCCGATTCCTCCTGGTGAGGGTCCGCGCGCTCTACAGGGCGATTCACGCCTTGATGGGCGTACTGAACCGGCATTGCTGAATGATTTAAAGCGCGCGCCGGAGTCACTTAACGGTGACAGGCTGTTGGCGCGAGGTGATACGCAGGGTACGCCGCCGGGGTCAACACAGACCCATTTTAGTCCAGCAGCGCGCAGTATTGCGGATGTGTTACTGCGCTTCCCTGCGCCACCTGCTGTCATTCGGCCACCCGCGCCCTTGTTGGCTGCGCAAGAGGCGCCAGCGGCGACGGTTGTTGCGGAACGTTTGGAGTCCAGCATACGCGATAGCGGGCTGTTTTATGAGTCCCATTTAAAGCGTTGGTTTCAAGGCGATATGGCACGTCAGCAACTGCTACGAGAGCCGCAAATGCAGCCCGGCCCTCGCCCACTCGCACTGCCCTCAGGCGTTGCGCTACAGCCTGGTGCATCACTGCCAAGTGCGCCGCTGCAGCTCCATGCACCGTTACAGCCAGCCGAGGCGTTATCGCCTAATGTGCCGTTTTTATTAAAGGCGTCTTTTTCCGAGTCGCCTTTAACCAAAGCAATAGTGCCCGGCAGCGCTTTGCAGTATGTATCCAACGATCAGACTGCCGCCACGCGTGCAGCCCCAATGCCGAATACAGCAGCTTTTACGCAAAGTGCGCCGCCCAGTATGGAGGATAATGCCAGGTTGACGCGCGATGCCATGGCCTATGAGCGAGGCATGGAAGCTCTCAGTAATCGTGGGCACCGTGAAGTGGTCCATGAAAGTTTGCAAAGTATCGTACGTCAGCAGTTGGACATGCTGGTCATGCCTGTGGTTCGTTGGGAGGGTGACGTTTGGGCAGGCATTTTTATGGCACTTGTGATCCATCTGCCTGCTCAAGAAAAAAATGGGGGCGGTGAGGGGGATAATAAGGAGGAGGATGGGTGGCGCTCTGAGATGCAGTTGGACGTGCCTAGTTTAGGGGCATTTAGCGTCTCATTGTGGTTTTATCGAGCGGTGTTAAGTATTGATTTAACAACGGCCGATAAAGCCACGCATCAGTATCTGGAGCAAGGTGTCCCTGCTTTAGAGCAGCGTTTGAATGCACTGGATTTGGACAAAGCGCAGGTGCGTGCGCGGTATATACCGCTGGAGAGTAGTGATGTCCTTGCCGAATGAACGTAGTCGCCAGGCGGTTGCGCTTGCTTACCAGGAAAATGAACGTGCGCCGCGTGTTGTCGCAAAGGGGTACGGCGAGCTTGCCGAGCGCATTATGGCGGAAGCTCACCGGCAAGGGATTTATGTGCATGATGCACCTGAGATCGTAGCACTTTTAATGCAGCTGGATTTAGACGCAGAGATACCTCCGCGCCTCTATCAAGTAGTGGCAGAGCTGCTGGTGTGGGTATTTGAACTGTCAGACGAAGGCCTAAAACGCCATGATTGAGCCAAGTAGCCAATATATAGATAGTGTGCAACCATGGCGAAGGGGCAGAAAAGTCATCAAGGCGTCCGCATAACGGTTACAAGATTGCGCCTGTGTCATTTGATGGAACATTATGAGTCACACCAATTATCTCGATGAAATTGAAGAAATAAATTTAGCCTATTTGCTTCTCGCGCAGCGCCTGTTAAGTGAAGACCGCGAGACAGCACTATTTCGTTTGAAAATAGATAATGACGTCGCTGAACTGCTGTCTTCGCTGAGTGCTCGCCAGTTGACGAAGTTGGCGCGTACTAACCAGCTGATATGTCGATTCAGCCAGACGAGTGCTCAGCGGTTACGCCAGATCACTGAGAATCCGCGCGATCAGGGACTCGCCGGTCTACACGCTTCGCTGCTGTTAGCTGGCGATACATTTGAGTCATTATCAGGAGATAAGGGGTGACCCAGAAAAGCCTGGTGGATGAAATGCACCAAGTGCAGCTGGCAATTGAGCTGATTGAGCTGGGCGCACGCTTGCAGGTGTTGGAAACGGAAACCGAATTAAGCCGTACGCGCCTAATCAAGCTTTATAAAGAAGTCTGTGGGATGTCGCCGCCCAAGGGCATGCTGCCGTTTTCGACCGACTGGTTTATTACCTGGCTGCCCAATGTTCATTCATCGCTTTTTTACAATATCTACGCCAGTCTGCTGCGAGACACCTGCTGCGAGAGAATCGAAGCGTTTGTAAAAGCCTATCGACTTTACAACGAGCAGATGATGTTGGAGGGCGCCGAGCCCGTATTGGGTTTGACGCGTGCCTGGACGTTAGTGCGCTTTTTTGAAAGCGACCTGCTTGAGTTTAGCCGTTGTACCCGCTGTGGTGGGCAGTTTGTGGCTCATGCCCATAGCCCGGCCCACGACTATATCTGTGGTATTTGTCAGCCGCCATCGCGGGCAGGTAAAACCCGTAAGGCGCAGCAAGCCAAGGAAGATAGCCACGGCATCAGTGAAGGGTAAAAGAATTATCAAATGCGCCTTTAACGAATAGATAGCGTTAAAAGGCGGCGTTACTTTTTAATTAGACTGTACATTAGCCCTGGTATGATAAAGCTAATTTGTACTTGAGCCGGAACGCCACTCAACCATCCGAACAGATGGCTAAGTTTTGGTTCCCTACTTAATACTGAAACACCGCAAGGACCCTGCTTGTGCTGATACTTTTAGGCTATGTAGTCGTTTTGTTATGTGTATTTGGTGGCTATGTGTTGGCAGGTGGCAGTCTAGGCCCTCTGTACCAACCACTTGAGCTAGTCATTATCGGTGGTGCTGGTGTTGGCTCATTTATCGCTGCCAACAACATCAAAGCGATTAAAGCCACCTTCAAACTACTGCCCAGACTCAGGGGAGCAAAAAAATATAACAAAGCATTTTACATGGAAGTGATGGCAATGCAGTACAAGCTATTGTCAAAAATCCGCCGTGAAGGAATGCTGGGCATAGAGCGAGATATTGACAACCCTCAAGAAAGTCCCCTGTTTCAAGAGCATCCTACTGTATTAGCTGATCCGCATGTCATGACGTTCTTGACGGACTATCTGCGCTTGATGGTGAGTGGCGGCATGGAGCCTATGGAAATTGATGAGCTGATGCTGCACGAAATCGAAGTATTTGAACAAGAGGCTCATGTCCCCGTCGATGCGATTGCAAAAGTGGGCGATGCCATGCCCGCCTTCGGCATCGTGGCGGCAGTAATGGGGGTCATCAAGGCATTGACCTATGCGGATGCCACTGCGCAACAGATGGGTGAAATGATTGCCCACGCGCTGGTGGGAACCTTCCTGGGTATTTTGTTGGGTTACGGCTTTATTAACCCCATTGCCAGCTTCGCCGGTCGGCAAGCCCAGGAAGCAGAAAAGATGATGCAATGCATTCGGATAACATTATTGGCAAGTTTGCACGGCTACGCACCTCAGCTGGCCGTTGAGTTTGGCCGTAAAGCGCTGTATACCGCCGAGCGTCCAACTTTTTTCGAGCTTGAAGAGTATGTGAAAAATGCCAGGAAGGGCGGTACTGCATGAGTAAGGGCGGTGAAAAGCGCCCGATTATTATCCGGCGTAAAAAGGTGGTGCATGCGCATCACGGCGGCGCCTGGAAAATTGCTCTAGCGGATTTCATGACCGCGCTGATGGCGCTGTTCCTGGTAATGTGGATTTTAAGTGTCTCCAGTGAAGAAACGCGGCGCGGCGTGGCGGAATATTTCAGTACGCCACTGGTGACGGCAATCACCGGTGGTGATCAATCAGGCAGTACCAGGGTTATCCCTGGTGGTGGCCCGGACCCGACACACAGTGATGGTGAAAGGGCGCGCATCGATACCATGCAGCAGACCCGGCCAAGCATGCAGGAGCGACGTTTCTTCACCGATCTACAGGAGCGCATCGAACGCGCCATTGAGGCAGACCCCGAACTGCGTCAGCTACGCAGGCAAATGCGCTTTGATTTAACCCGTGAAGGGCTTCGTATCCAACTGCTGGATACCGAGCAACGCCCAATGTTTGAGTTGGGCAGTGATCAGGTGGCCCCGTATATGCGCAATTTACTGCGTACGATTGCGCCGTTACTTAACGAATTGCCTAACGATCTTAGTATTAGTGGACATACCGATAACGTGCCCTATGCCGGAGGATATCGGGGCTATAGCAACTGGGAACTCTCTAATGATCGTGCCAATGCCTCGCGCCGCGAGCTGGTGACCGGAGGGCTTGATCCTGATCAACTGCTGCGCGTATCAGGCTTTGCTAACCGTGTCGTGTTACCCGATACGGATCCTCGAGATCCGGTTAATCGCCGTATTGAACTTGTCGTCTTGCTACCCGAAATCGCAGAGGCGATTCGCAACCCGGGAACGATGAGTTCTGATGCCACGCTGCCTGCTTCTGCGGATGACCTGGTCGAAGACTTAACGCAAGAGCCCCTGCCGACAAATGCGTCGGATTAGCGTTGGCTTGTGACAAAAATATGACGTTAGAGTGGAGTGGTGCATGGATATAGCGGATTTTTTTGACACCTTTTTTGAAGAGGCTGAAGAGTTGCTTGCTGATATGGAGCAGCACTTGCTGGAGCTCAATGTCGATAATCCCGACATTGAGCAGCTAAACGCTATTTTCCGCGCGGCGCACTCGATCAAAGGTGGAGCAGGTACCTTCGGCTTTAGCGTGCTACAAAAGACAACGCATATACTCGAAAATCTGCTGGATCATGCACGTAAAGGGGAGCTTGTACTGCGTGCCGAGCTCGTGGATACCTTTTTAGAGGCTAAAGACATCATGCATGAGCAACTCGATGCCTATCGCAACGAGGAAGCGCCCAATCAAGAGGCGTACGAAAGAATTTGCCAAGTATTACAGCAGATAGCTCTGGAAGAAATTGGTCAAACATTGGATGCGCCGGTGGAGGCAGCGGCACCTGCACCGGTCGTCCAGGCTGAAGAACCAGCGAAAGCCTCAGCCGGTCAAAACCAGCTGATTGTCGCCCTGCTTAATGTGGTTGAAAAAGAGCGTACGTTGCTGGTTGAAGAGCTTGAGCAGCTGGGCGATGTTCAGTCGCAGTCTGGCGATGAGAAATGTTACGAAGTCATACTGAGTGGCGATGTCAGCGCTGACGATATTGAAGCCGTCATGTGTTTCATCATTGAACCAGAGCAGATTGAGATTCGTGTAGCGAGTGGTGCCCCTGCAACTGCACAAGAGGAGGCTAAAAGCACGCCGCCGCCTGCTCCTGCTCCAGTAACACCGGAGCCTACAACGCCTGCACCAGAAGCTGCGCGCCCACCTGCAGAGGCCAAAAAGACGCCCGATAGCAGTGCTAAGTCGAAAAAGGCGGCCGCCGAGTCCTCTTCCATTCGCGTTTCGGTGGATAAAGTCGACCAGATTATCAATCTGGTGGGCGAGCTAATCATTACCCAGTCGATGCTTGATCAAACGGTTAGCGATTTGGACGATCAGTCGGTGGGCAACAGCTCGCTTCAAAATGGCATGAGCCTTTTGCAGCGTAATGCCCGAGACTTGCAAGAAGCGGTCATGTCGATCCGCATGATTCCCATGGAATTCGTGTTTAGCCGTTTTCCGCGTGTTGTTCGCGATACCGCGGGCAAGCTGGGTAAAGAGATAGAGCTTGTGACCGAGGGTAAGTCCACGGAGCTTGACAAGAGTCTGGTTGAGCGGATTACCGATCCCTTAACTCACCTGGTGCGTAATAGCCTTGATCACGGCATTGAAATGCCGGATAAGCGCGAAGCGCTTGGCAAGCCCCGTATTGGCAAGCTCGTACTTTCTGCTCGCCATCAGGGCGGTAACATCCTGATTGAGGTGCGCGATGATGGCGCCGGAATGGATCGTGAGCGACTGCTAGCCAAGGCACGTGAAAATGGCCTTAGCGTCTCTGACACCATGAGCGACGAAGACGTTTACCAACTTATTTTTGCGCCAGGCTTTTCAACCGCTGAGGCCGTGACCGACGTCTCGGGGCGTGGTGTGGGTATGGATGTGGTTAAACGTAATATTCAGGGAATGGGCGGTCGTGTTGAGATCCAGTCCAAAAAAGGCGAAGGCACCAACACGCGGATCGTGCTGCCGTTAACGCTTGCGATACTGGATGGCATGTCGATTAAGGTCGGTGGGGAGACGTTTATTCTGCCGCTTTCTACCGTGCTTGAATCGTTACAGCCAACCAAGGGCGAGATGTACGCGATGGCCGGAGACGACGTTGTCTTAAAGGTACGCGACGAGTATCTGCCTGTTATTGCGGTTCATGAAGTTCTGGATGTGGAAAACGCCATTACGGATCCTACCCAGAGTATCGCGGTCATTGTGCAGGGCGAAGGGCGTCGTTACGCCATGCTGGTTGATGAGCTGGTTGGGCAGCAGCAGGTAGTGGTGAAAAACCTTGAAGACAATTACCGCAAGGTGCCGGGGATTTCGGCGGCAACCATCCTGGGGGATGGCAGCGTAGCGCTAATTTTGGATATCACAGGACTGCATCGCTTGAGCAGGGTCAAGAAAGAAGCGAGCAAAGTGATTAATAATCAACCTATCTCTTTTTATAAGGAGGCTGAGCCGTCATGAGTCAAGCAAATAATGAGGCGGTTCTCGCCGCGGATGAAGCTGAAAACCGTGAGTTTTTAGTATTTTCATTAGGCGAAGAAGAGTACGCCATTGATATTTTGAAGGTACAGGAGATTCGCGGTTACGAAAATGTAACGCGTATTGCCAATGCGCCTGACTTTATTAAAGGGGTTACCAATCTGCGCGGCGTGATTGTGCCGATTGTCGATCTGCGTATCAAATTCCATCTTGACAACGTGGAGTACGGCGGCCAGACCGTGGTGATTGTGGTTAACGTCGCCGATCGCGTCGTGGGTATCGTGGTCGATGGCGTTTCTGACGTCATGACATTAAACCCTGAGCAAATTAAACCGGCGCCTGAATTTGGCGTCACCCTGTCGTCTGATTTCCTGAGCGGTCTTGGCAGCCTGGATGACCGCATGCTGGTACTTGTCGATATCGATAAGCTGCTTACCAGTGAAGAGATGGCATTGGTGGATAGCACCAGCAATCGTTAAGGCGACTGCCGCTACTTTGTACTAAAAAGGCCACACGGAACGTGTCTTCCCAAGTTGAACGGCCCCTCTAGCGCCAAGGAATGCGCCTGCGAGTGACGTTGTGTTTGGAGAAAACATTGTGACACAGCTAATGCGGCAGATGTTGGGAAACATGACCGTGCGGCTCAGTTGGGGGCTGGTGCTTGCTTCCTTTTCGTTACTGGTGATTGTGGCCTGTGGCATCGGTTTTTATGCTCTTCAGCATGGGGCAGCCATCATGCAGGCCGCCAGTGATGGCAGCGTTCAACAGGCTGAATTCTCGGACTTTACCGGCCGCATTCGCTGGGCGCTTATCGCCATTGTGGTGATCACAGTGACGACCGTCGTGGTGGTGATTTGGGGCGTGACGGTCAATGTACTTAAGCCACTGGATCGTTTGGTTGGCTATTTCGAACGCATGGCGCAGGGCGATTTAAGCCAGCAGATCTCGGCACCGGGCAATAATGAAATAGGTCGGCTATACGTTGCGATGGCGCATATGCAGGCTTCTTTATCAGAAACAGTGAGCGTTGTGCGTGGCAGTGGGTCGTCCATTTATGCGCGCTCTCAACAGATTGCCAGCGGTAATAACGACCTCTCCTCGCGTACTGAACAGCAGGCCTCTTCGCTTGAAGAGACCGCCTCCAGTATGGAACAGCTTGCCTCAACGGTGGGCCACAATGCCGATAACGCACGTCAGGCTAGCCAGCTTGCGCAAAATGCTACGTTAACAGCGAGGCGAAGCGGTGAAGAAGTGAGCGGCATTGTTGAAACCATGCAGGATATCAATGCCAGCTCTCATCAAGTGGCCGATATCATCACGTTGATTGATAATATTGCGTTTCAAACCAATATCCTGGCGCTTAACGCATCGGTAGAGGCTGCCCGTGCGGGTGAGCATGGCAAGGGGTTTGCTGTGGTCGCTCAGGAAGTGCGTAGCCTGGCCAGTCGCAGCGCTAACGCGGCGAAGGAGATTCGTACGCTCATTGATACCTCGTTGGGTAAAGTAGAGACCGGCACGCAGCGGGTCAATCAGGCAGGTGAGACCATGCAGGCGCTGGTGGATGCAGTGCAGCGGGTCAACGATATCATGGATGAAATTGCTGCAGCCTCTGAAGAACAGAGCAACGGTATTGCTCAGGTTAACCAAGCGGTTGCACAAATGGATCAAGTGGTTCAGCAGAACGCTCAGCTTGTTCAACATGCGGCACATAATGCCAATGAGCTTGAAGACGAAGCGGCGCGGTTAAGAAATACCGTTGAGCGTTTTCAGGTTGCTCATAACCCAACGCCTGTATCCGCCTCATCCACGGCGGGGCCTGTCGCGTCCGTCACTTCCAAGCCTCTTTCTATCGGCACTGCTTCAAGAAAGGTGGAAACAGAAGCCTGGGAAGCATTTTAATAGCAAACGCTATAAACAACGATAGTTTAAGAACTGAACAATAAGGCCCCTAAATGCGCAATAACCAACCCATTTCGCAGTGTGAAATCGAGCTAAAAGAAGACGATTTTCTGGTCTCTCGTACGGATTTAAAAGGTCGTATTACGTACACGAACCCGGCATTTATTGAGATAAGTGGCTACACGCATGACGAGTTGATAGGTGCTCCGCATAACCTGGTTCGCCATCCGGATATGCCGCCTGCCGCGTTTGAGAATTTTTGGCAAACCGTACAGGGCGGAGATACCTGGCGTGGGTTGGTTAAAAATCGCTGTAAAAATGGTGATCACTACTGGGTGGACGCCAGCGTAACGCCAATTATTGAAAACGAGCAGGTGGTGGGTTACGCCTCGGTGCGTGTTCAAGCCTCACGTGAGGCCATAAAGCATGCTGAACAGGCTTATGCTGAAATACGGGAAGGGCGTAACAAGCATCTCTACCTGGACAAGGGGCGTCTGCGTCAGCGCGGTATCGGCCAGCGGCTGAAAAGGATTCAGTTTAATACCATTCGTGCCAAACTGGTGGGCATGATCGTGGTCGCCGCGGCGTTGCTGTTGGTTAGCGGTGGCTTGGGGCTTTACGGCCTTAACGCGTCGAGTGACCGGCTTGAGAGGCTTAATAGCGATGGCTTGCGCGATGTCGTCAGGCTGCAACAAATTGACCAAATGATCGCCAATACGCGCCAGGGAATGATTGAACCAGAGCGTATGGAGTTGATCAATCAGCGTTTTGAAATAGGTGAAACCATTGAGCAGCGTGCTGAAGAAGTAGCCACCGTATGGCAGGGCTATTACACCCGTGCGGTCAATAACACGCCGCTTGCCAGTGCGTTTAACGATCAACTTCAGGCCTTTCTTGAGGAGGGAATGGGTCAGGCGGCCCGTGTGCTGCAAGCCGAAGAGACCTACCAAGCGTTTACTGGGCTGGACGCCGTCATCAGCGTCATGTCTGATGAGGGGCGGGCACTTTCTGAAAGCGTGAATCAGCTCATTGAGCAAAAACAGCAAGCGGCTGAACAAATGGCGGTTGATGCCCAGCACGCGCAAAACACCATTATCGCAACGCAAGCGGTGGTGCTGGGGGTTGGGTTGGCGCTGCTGATAGCGATTGGTTGGTTAACCTTCCGCGCAATTATACGTCCCCTAAAGGGCGCATCACGTTTTACGCTGCAAATCGCGGGCGGTAACCTGGCGGCTTCCGCGCCCAAGCGTCAGCACGATGAAGTGGGCCAGCTACTTGATGGGCTTAATGCCATGCGTAAAAGCTTAAGCAGCATTATTGGCGACGTAAAAGGCGGGATAGATATCGTAACGCCTGCCGCACAAGATATTGCGACAGGTAATGAAGCGCTCTCTTCACGTACCGAGCAACAGGCTGCTTCGCTACAGCAAACGGCCTCCAGTATGGAAGAGATGACGGCTACCGTACGTCAGAATAGCGACAACGCTCAAGAAGCCCGCCGACTCGCCGATAATAACTCTACTCGGGTTTCTCAAACGGGCGAGCTAATGGCGCAGTTGGTAGACAATATGCAACGCATTACCCAAAGCTCTCAAAAGATGGCCGATATCATCAATACCATCGACTCGATAGCTTTCCAAACCAACATCCTGGCGCTGAATGCCTCGGTGGAGGCGGCGCGCGCCGGCGAACATGGGCGTGGCTTTGCCGTGGTGGCCGAAGAAGTGCATAATTTAGCCGGACAAAGCGCCGGCGCTGCCCAGGAAATTCGAGGGTTGATTGACGGTTCTAACAAGGAAGTCAATGCGGGCGCTGGGCTGGTTGAAAAAGCAGAAGCCGCGATCAGTGAGGTCGCTGAGGCGGCACGCAGTATTACCAATATCATGCACGAAATTTCGGCAGCGTCTGAAGAGCAAAGCAGTGGTATTGCGGAGGTAAACCAGGCAGTCGCCGAAATGGATCAAGCAACGCAGCAAAATGCTGTTCGAGTCCAGGAAACCGCCCGCGCGGCTGCCGCGTTAGAGCAACAGGCAAGCCTGCTGGCGTTATCGGTTGAAGCCGTTCGGCTTAACCAGAAGAGCCCAGAACGCCCTGTTGCCTTGGCGAACACGTTACCTGCTAAACAAGCAACAACGCTTGCCAGCCCCGCAGCGCGCAACAAAGTAGCCGCGCCTGCTGTGCAGCGACAAGCGACACCTGTAGAGGAATGGGAAGAATTTTGAGCGAACAACGCGAACCAGGTGTCGACGCCAATCAGTGGGCGTCTAGTCATCAGATTGAACGAGATCTGATGCTCACGGATGCGGATTTCTTACGAATACGAGAGCTTATTTACCAGCGTGCTGGCATCGTGTTGGCCGAGCATAAACGCGAGATGGTTTATAGCCGGTTAGCCAAGCGCCTTCGGCATCATGGCTTGACGCGTTTTACCGATTACCTGTTGCGTCTGGAGCGTCAGCCTGACGCAAAAGAGTGGGAGGCGTTTACCAATGCGCTGACGACTAATCTGACCGCGTTTTTTCGCGAGGCGCACCATTTCCCTCTTCTGGCAGAGCATCTTCGCCATAAGCAAGGTCCGTTCACTATTTGGTGCTCGGCTGCCTCAACAGGGGAAGAGCCTTATTCATTGGCCATGACGCTGTTAGAAACGTTAGGGCCGAAAGCCGCGCAGGCGAAAGTTATTGCCACCGATATAGATACCGATGCCCTAAGCCGTGCGCGCCTCGGTATTTATCCGCAAGAGCAGGTGCGCAAATTAGACGAAGCCCGTGTAAAGCGCTTTTTTCAGAAGGGCACCGGGCAGCAACAGGGTCTCGCTCGTGTGCGCCCGGAAGTTTCCGAGCTGGTTGAGTTTATGCCACTTAATCTGCTGTCGACACAGTGGCCGATTAAAGGCCCGTTTGATGCCATTTTTTGTCGAAATATCATGATCTATTTCGATAAAGAGACGCAGGCAAAGATTCTTAAGCGGTTTGCGCCCCTTATGAAGCCGGATGGCCTGCTGTTTGCCGGCCACTCTGAAAACTTTTCGTATATTAGTGATGCGTTCAAGCTGCGGGGCCAGACGGTATACACGCGGGCTTAATGGAACCATTTTCGTGCTTTTCATACGCCTAATGCGTGGTTATCCGTGCAAACAAGGCAGTATACCCGGCATTAACTGCAAAGGAGGCGTGCATTGAGCGCTGCCAAGATCAAAGTATTGTGTGTCGATGACTCGGCGCTGATTCGTGATTTGTTAACCGAAATTATCAACTCTCAGCCGGACATGGAAGTGGTTGCCGTGGCGCCTGATCCACTGGTTGCCAGGGATTTAATTAAGCAACACAACCCTGATGTGCTCACGCTTGACGTTGAAATGCCGCGCATGGATGGGCTCGATTTTCTGGAACGCCTGATGCGCCTGCGGCCCATGCCGGTCTTGATGGTGTCATCGCTCACGCAAAGCGGTTCGGAAATCACGCTGCGTGCACTTGAGCTTGGCGCGCTGGACTTTGTGGCCAAACCAAGCCTGGGTATTCGGCATGGCATGATGGAGTACGCCAATGAAATCGCCGAAAAGCTGCGTGCGGCCGCACGTTCACGGCCGCGTCAGGCGCGCCATAAAAATGCTCCACCGCCTGCACAGTTAAAAGCGCCGTTAGTCTCAAGCGAAAAGCTGATTATCATCGGCGCATCCACGGGCGGCACGGAAGCCATCCGTGCGGTATTAGAGCCGTTGCCTGCCAACTCCCCTGCCATTTTGATCACCCAGCATATGCCGGGAGGGTTTACGCGCTCGTTTGCCGAGCGCCTGGATCGGTTGTGTCGAATAACCGTCAAAGAGGCGACTGATGGTGAACGTATGCTGCCGGGCCACGCCTACATTGCCCCTGGCGACCAGCACTTAAAGCTCGTACGCAGCGGAGCAAACTATGTGGCACGCCTGGACAACGGGCCGCCGGTCAACCGGCACCGGCCATCCGTCGATGTACTGTTTCATTCCGCCGCTGAACAGGCTGGGCGTAACGCCATCGGGGTGATTCTAACCGGCATGGGCAAAGATGGGGCTGCGGGGCTTTTGGAAATGCGCCAGGCTGGCGCGCCTACCGTTGCCCAAAACGAGGCGACGTGTGTGGTCTTTGGTATGCCGCGTGAAGCGATAGCCGTGGGGGGCGCCGTGGAAGTTGCGGCACTCGATGATATTCCCGCCCGGTTGATGGCAATGGTAGCTGCCTCCGGTCGCTCCCAGCGGGTATAAACCTTTTTACTATAAAAATGCTTGGCGAAGGGGATGATCGAATGACACGTTTACTGCGTAACCTGAGTATCCATGCGGCTGTTGTGGCAGCATTACTGTGTTTTACCATGCTGATTATCATACTGGCGAGCATCAGTTTTCTATCAGAGGAACGATCACAGGAAAATCTGGCGACTTACGGGCTTATCAGTAGCGCTCAGTTGAATGAGATTAATCGGGCCGATTCGCTACTCAACCAGGCCATGCTGGCTATGGAGGTGGCTTCAAACTACTTAATGGTTGGCCAGATGAGCCAAACCAACGAGCAGTTGGCGATTGCCGCCGAGCGTATTGAGCGTGCCGAGATGCGTTTTGAGAACTTTGTGGCGACTCCTCGTACGCCGCAGGGTGAAGTGTTAGGAAGTGAGTTAATCGAAAGTTTTCGCGCCGTTATGACATTGGTAAAGCAGCAGCACGAAAGCTTTGAGCAGATGGATATGAATACCTATAACGACCTGCGCGATGCGTTAAGTGAACCGCTGATGAGCCTTGCAGCCAGCACGACGGCGTTCGTTGAGTATGGCTTCCAGCGGGTTGATGGTATTGGCCAAGAGGCGCACGCCCAAGGCAACTTTTTTAAACTGGTTAGCACCATTGCATTGGGTATAGCGTTGCTGGTTACGCTTGCCATTTATATTGGCTTACGCCGCACCGTGACGACGCCCTTAAACGATGCGGTTAAACGGTTAAATAAAATTGCCGAAGCGGATCTTACCCAACCACTACCTGAGGCGGGCAATAACGAGATTGGTCGCCTGTTTTCGGCGATGGCCACCATGCAGCAAAACCTGACGGGGATTGTTGCTCGGGTCCGAGAGGGCAGTTCTGAAATCCACTATGGTACGCGGGAAATCGCTAGCGGCAATGCCGACCTTTCCTCACGTACGGAGCAGCAAGCGGCGGCCATTGAGGAAACCGCAGCCAGCATGGAAGAGATGACGGCCACCGTGAAGCAGAACGCAGATAATTCGCGTCAAGCCAGCACGCTGGCGGCAGATGCCTCGACAACTGCTGAGCACGGTGGCCAAGTGGTCAGCCAAGTGGTTCAAACGATGCATGGTATATCGACAAGTTCGCAAAAAGTGGCCGATATCACCAGTGTTATTGACTCCATTGCGTTTCAAACCAATATCCTCGCACTGAATGCTTCTGTGGAGGCTGCACGTGCCGGTGAACAGGGTCGTGGCTTTGCGGTGGTGGCGGGTGAAGTGCGCAACCTTGCTAGTCGTAGTGCCGATGCTGCCAAGGAAATCAGAACGCTAATTGATGCCTCGGTGAGCCAGATTAAGCAAGGCTCAACGCTCGTGGAGCAAGCGGGCTCTACCATGTCAGACGTTGTCACTGCCGTGCGCCGTGTGACTGACATCATGGATGAGATATCGGCCGCTTCACAGGAGCAAAGCGATGGCATTGAGCAGGTGAGCCATGCGGTTGGGCAGATGGATCAGGTCACCCAGCAAAACGCTGCCCTTGTCCAGGAAGCTTCCTCGGCTGCTGCCTCATTGGAAGAGCAGGCCAATCAGTTAGAGCAGGCGGTTGCCGTCTTTAAGTTGCTAGGATCTCAGACGCCTCAGCGCACTTCATTGCCTAAGCAAACGAATTCTACGCCGCCTCGCGCTGCGGAAAAAAGTTTACCGGCGGCCTCCGCGCCACGATCAACGCCAACCCACAGCGACCACGCAGAGTGGGAAGCTTTTTAACCCTGACTATATAACTCGTCATCAAGACGTGAATTGATAAGAGGATGAGCAATGGCCGACAAGAACATGAGCTTTTTGGTAGTCGACGACTTTCCTACCATGCGCCGGATTGTACGTAGCCTGCTTAAAGAGCTGGGTTTTACCAATGTCGATGAAGCAGAAGATGGTCAGGACGCGCTTAATAAGCTGCGTGCAGGTGATTTTGAATTTGTTGTTTCTGACTGGAATATGCCTAACCTGGACGGTTTGGAAATGCTCAAGGAAATTCGTCAGGATGACGGCTTGAAGCATTTGCCGGTATTGATGGTAACGGCAGAAGCCAAGAAAGAAAATATTATCGCGGCCGCTCAAGCGGGTGCTAACGGCTACGTCGTTAAGCCATTTACCGCGGCTACCCTTGAAGAGAAGCTTAATAAAATCTTCGAAAAAATGGGTAAATAAAGCGGCTGGGCCGAAGGGCCTGGTGAGCGAGGAGATAATACCATGAGTCAGAATGAGCAGATCGACTCTAGCCCGCTATCCGAGGAAGGCGCTGAAGAGCTAATTCATCGCATCGGCAAGCTTACTCGCATGCTACGCGATAATATGCGCGAGCTGGGATTGGATAAAGAGATCGAAAAAGCGGCTGAAGCCATTCCTGATGCGCGAGATCGGCTGCACTATGTTGCCACGATGACCGAGCAGGCAGCCGACCGCGCATTGAATGCGATTGATCGTGCTCAGCCACTTCAGGATGAACTCTCTGAGCGTGCTGAAGGGCTTGATAAGCAGTGGGCTGAGTGGTTTGAAGCGCCCAAGGATCTGGAAGATGCCAAGGCGCTCGTTAAGGATACGCGCAGCTACTTAAGCGATGTGCCTACGATGACGGCGGCGACGAGTAAAGAGCTTCTTGAAATCATGATGGCTCAGGACTTCCAGGATCTGACCGGCCAGGTGATCAAGAAAATGATGGACGTGATCCGTGAGATCGAATATCAGCTTGTTCAGGTGCTGATCGACAACGTACCGGGTGCTCAGGTACGCGAATCGATGCAGCGCAAGGCCGAAGATCAGTGGAAAAACGACAGTGCACGACGTAAAGAGGATTTGTTGAACGGCCCGCAAATCAAGGAGAGTGCGCCCGATATCGTCACTGGTCAGGATCAGGTGGACGACTTATTGGACGAATTGGGCTTTTAATGCGGCGTTATTAGAGCATTGTAAAAAGCCGTATCTGGCAATATAAGCGTTTTGTTCAGCCGTCCCTTGGGGCGGCTGACTTTATGGTGCGCCACGCACGCTAAGCCGGATGTAGCATGGCAGATAACGATAGCGATCAGGAAAAGACCGAAGAGGCCACGCCCAGGCGCAAAAGCAAAGCGCGTGAAGAGGGGCAGGTACCTCGGTCGCGTGAGCTAACCACGTTTTTGCTGCTGCTGGGCGGTGTCGGTGGGTTATGGGGCATGGGGCAGATTTTTTATGACCAGTTGGGAATGGTCATGGAGCAGGCTTTCATGTTTGACCGGCGCCAAGCCATGGAAGAGATGCCCATGCTGGTCAATGCGCTAAACCTGGGGCAGCGGACGCTGTTTACCATGATGCCGCTATTTCTACTGCTGGCGGTCATTGCGTTAACGGCTCCTGCCTTACTGGGGGGGTGGCTGATATCCGCAAAGTCCATGCAGCCCAAGCTCTCCAAGCTAAACCCTATCGCAGGGGTTAAGCGGATATTTTCGACCCAAGCGTTGATTGAGCTGGCGAAAGCGATTGCCAAGTCGGTGCTGGTGGGTAGCGTGGCCGGGACGTTTTTGTATCTCAACCTGGGTAAGTTTTTAGCGCTAATGGATCAGCCCGTGCATCAAGCACTGGTCAGTGCGCTTAATATGGCGGCCCAGGCGGCTGGTTTGGTCGTACTGTCGCTAATGATCGTCATTCTTATCGATGTACCTTTTCAGCTGTGGAGTAACGCCAAGAAGCTGCGCATGAGTAAAGAAGAGGTGAAGCGCGAGCATAAAGAGTCAGAAGGTGACCCCCATGTTAAAGGACGCATTCGTCAACAGCAGCAGACGATGGCTCGGGGTAGAATGATGAGCAAGGTGCCAGAGGCCGACGTTATTATTACCAACCCAACGCATTATGCCGTGGCCTTGATGTATCAAGAGGGCAGCATGGGAGCACCGCGACTGGTGGCCAAAGGGGCGGATGCCGTTGCGGCAAAAATACGCGAGCTGGGCATAGAGGCAGGCGTTCCTCGCTTGGAGGCTGCACCGCTGGCGCGCGCCCTTTATCATCATGTGGATCTAGAGGCCGAAGTGCCTGCCGAGCTTTATACAGCGGTGGCAGAAGTGATGGCGTGGGCTTACCGCTTAAAGCATGTTGGACAACAAGGAGGCGAGGTGCCCCCAACTCCCGATAATCTGCCGGTACCCCCGGAAATGCAAACCCCTGGCCGTCAGGCCAGTGGCAATGAGGCACCGCCATGAAAGGTTTAAACCAACTGGTCTCTCAGCGTGGCTGGATGGGCGAGGTACGCATGAAGCTGCTTGCCGGGCCGGTGCTGATTTTAATGATTTTGGGCATGATGATCCTGCCCTTGCCGCCCTTTGCGCTGGATATGCTGTTCACCTTTAACATCGCCTTGGCCATCATGGTGTTGTTGGTCAGCATGTTTGCCGAAAAGCCTTTGGATTTTGCTGCGTTTCCTGCTGTTTTGCTATTTACCACGCTACTGCGTCTTTCGCTTAACGTCGCCTCAACGCGGGTAGTATTGATGGATGGCTACGCGGGCGGCGCATCGGCCGGTAAGGTCATCGAAGCGTTTGGTACCTTTCTGGTAGGGGGTAATTTTGCCGTTGGCCTAGTGGTCTTCTTGATACTGGTCATTATCAATTTCATGGTGATCACCAAGGGCGCTGGGCGAATTGCTGAGGTCGGCGCACGTTTTACGCTGGATGCAATGCCTGGCAAGCAGATGGCCATTGATGCCGATTTAAATGCTGGCTTGATTGGTGAAGAAGAAGCCAAAAAGCGTCGTTCAGAAGTCGCCCAGGAAGCCGACTTTTATGGCTCGATGGACGGTGCCAGTAAATTTGTACGCGGTGATGCCATGGCGGGCCTGGTCATCATGGTGGTTAATATTATTGGTGGCCTGTTGATTGGTATGATGCAGCACGATATGAGCTTCGCCGATGCGGGCCGTACGTATACGCTGCTAACGATTGGCGACGGCCTGGTTGCCCAGATTCCGGCGCTGGTCATTTCCACCGCGGCTGGTGTAACGGTATCGCGCGTTAATACCGAGCAGGATGTTGGCCAGCAAATGATCAGCCAACTGTTCGTGAACCCTCAGGTGATGATTCTGGCGGCCGCGGTTATGGGGCTGCTGGGCCTGGTGCCGGGCATGCCGAACTTTGTCTTTCTGTTTTTTACCGCACTGCTGGGCGGTTTGGCTTGGCTCTTGATGCGTCACAATCAGAAAGTCCAAGTGAAAGAGGAGATCGCTACAGAAGCACCTGTTACCCAGGAAACTCCTGAGGCCAGCTGGGAAGATGTCCATCTGGTCGATACCCTTGGACTTGAAGTGGGCCATCGTTTAATCCCACTGGTCGATGCCCGCCAAAAAGGCGAGCTTCTGGGGCGTATTAAAAGCGTGCGTAAAAAGTTTGCTCAGGAGGTCGGTTTCCTGCCACCGGTGGTGCATATCCGCGACAACCTGGAACTGCCGCCTAATACCTACGTGCTCTCCATGAAAGGCGCTGAAATAGGTCGCGCCGAAGCGCAGACAGGCAAGTGGCTCGCCATTGACCCGGGGCAGGTCTCTGGGGAACTGCAAGGGACTGCCACTCACGACCCTGCCTTTGGTTTACCCGCGGTTTGGGTCGACACCAATCAGCGTGAGCACGCCCAGGTGTATGGCTATACTGTGGTCGATGCCAGTACCGTTATTGCGACTCACCTTAATCATTTGCTACATCGACATTCACCCGAAATGCTGGGCCGCCAGGAGGTCCAGAAGCTGCTCGACAAGCTGGGCGAAGAGCAGAAATCACTGGTAGAAGAAGTAGTGCCCAAGGCAATTTCTCTGACCATTCTGCAACGTATTTTGCAGAATCTGCTGGAAGAGGATGTGTCTATTCGTGACATGCGCACGATTCTGGACACCCTGGCAGAGCATGCCGGTCAGCAAAAAGATCCTAATGAGCTTACCGCGCTGGTGCGTATTGCATTAGGCCGGGCCATTACGCAGCAGTGGTTTGCCGGACAGGAAACCCTCAATGTGATGGGGCTGGATGCCCAACTGGAGCAGGTACTGATACAGGCGATGAACGGGAATGGCGCGATGGAGCCAGGCTTGGCTGAAACCTTGATGGATCAGGCGCAGCAGGCTCTGGAGCAGCATGAAAGTAGCGGGGAGGCACCGGTATTGGTGGTTCAGCACTCGCTGCGTGGCGTGCTATCACGCTTTTTGCGCCGTCGTTTGCGGCATCTTGTGGTCATGTCACAAGCAGAAATTCCGGATGACCGCACGCTGCGTGTGACCACCACAGTGGGTGGCCGCTAACCATGACCGCAAGCAGCGAACGTGTCAGCTATGTGTACAAACAAAAGGTAAGACATGAGCGTTAGGCGTTTTACGGGAGCAAACAGTCGTGATGTCATGCGCCAGGTGCGTGAAACGCTGGGAGATGATGCGCTAATTTTGGCGAACCGCCGTACTGATGACGGCGTTGAAATCATGGCGATGGCCGATGAGGCTGTCGAGCCTGTCGACGCCGCGTTAGAGGTAACCGCAAGTACGGTAGAACCCGCTACAGCGACGGACCCTCTTCAGGCCATGAGTGAGCGCCTACTGCGTGAAATGCAAGATATGCGCGCGCTTTTAACTAACCAACAGGTAACGAGCCAGCAGGCGCCTCGGCCCGCCGAGTCGGTGCAACAAGCCTCCGATACGCGCGCGCGGCTTTCTCAGTTGTTGACGCGAGTTGGCTTTAGCGCCGAGCTTGGCGATGAAGTACTCGCGGGTCTGCCAGCATCATTGAAAGCGCTTGGCCCTGAAAGTGAGCAACCGCTTGATTGGCTGCGCCAGCAGCTGACAAGCAGGCTTCATGTGTTAAATGACGAGGCCAGTTTTTTTGACCAAACGGGCATCGTCGCCTTGGTCGGTCCTACCGGAATAGGCAAAACCACGACCACCGCAAAGCTTGCGGCGCGCTTTGTGATGCGACATGGCACACGCCCTGTCGCGCTGGTCACCACGGATAGCTTTCGTATCGGCGCCCATGAGCAGCTCAGGATTTACGCACGCCTGTTGGATACCCCCATGTACGCCCTTGATGCTGAGCAGCCGGTCGATGATCTGCTGGGCCGCCTTCACGGCAAGCAGTGGGTCATGATTGATACGGTTGGGATGAGCCAGCGTGACCAGCGTGTTATTGATCAAATTGCTCATTTGCAGGGCGGAAGTTCCACGGTAAGGCTGGTACTGCTGTTGAACGCGGCTAGCCAGCCAGAAACCCTGGAAGAAGTCGTGCTGCGTTATCGTCAGGCCGCGCGGGCGGCAGGCGCTGAGCTTGATGACTGTATTATTACCAAGCAGGATGAAGCCGGCCGACTAGCCCCCGTGCTGGATATTGTTATCCGTCATGGTATGCGCGTGCTGTTTAGCTCTCATGGGCAGCAAGTGCCCGAAGATATGAGCGTGGCGCTGCCGGATGCGCTGATCAACCAGGCGTTGGAAAGCCAGGCGAAAGCAGCGCCGCAGCCTGGCTTCACGGCACCGGCTAGCATGCCTCGCTGGTCGCGAGATGTGCTTGGCCAAGGGCGGAGGCTGTCGCTACTACTGACGCGGCTGCGCCAGCGTTTGGCAGGCTTCGCCACGCTGGAAGCCATGTGGGATGTTAGCGCTTTGCCGAGCGAGCTACAGAGCGCGCAGCTTACTCGTCTGTTGCCGCACGCGTTACCCGCCCCTGGTGTGGTGTGGGCGGCACGCCGTAACGAGCGTGGCTGTGATTGGTCGATGCCGGATATCAGCATGGACGAACGGGGCGCTTGGCATGCCGTCCCCATGCTTCAACATCGCCAACCTGCGGGTTGGCAGGCCAGGCTTGAGACACGAATGGAGGCGGGCGCCACGGTGCATCTATTGCCCGTGCTGCCTCCGGCAGAAACCGTGCAGTGGCTGAATGAGCAACAGCTGACTTGGGTCAGCCTTGTGACATCCGCACAGCGTGTATACTTTCATGGCGAGCGTTCTGCGCTACGCGGACTATTTGAACAAAGCACGCTCAGCCATCATGTCAGCGTGCGGTTTCGTGGCCAGTCCATGCAGTTATGGACCGCTTATGCCGAAGTGCAAAATGAGGCGGGCAGTGTACTGCTTGCGTGGTATGGGGAGGTTCGTGACCCCGAAAGTGCCAAGGTCGTTGCCCGGCGCTACTGGTTGACGCCGGCTCGTTTAGGCGCCGATGTACTTTTCCAACTGGTCATTCAGCTGCAAAGTGAGGGCCTGGCAGCGCTCACCAAACGCGCGTTGCAGCAGTTTAAAGAGGCCGATAGCGGGGACGTGGATCCAGAAGTACGTCTACTGTTAGCCAGCGGCGTCGCGTCAGTGGTCGGGCATTTGGATAACGCGGATGATGATGAGGCGTCCAGTCTGCGTAGCGATCTACTCAGCCTGTTGGGCACGCGCCGAAAACGCCGCGATACGGCCATGCTGGATGCGTTGATGTACGCCTTTATGGCGCGCGACGCCATTCGCCAATTGGGCAGCGTTAGCCGAAAGGTGAATGTATGAGTCAGGATCAGGCGGCGGGCTTGCGCCAATGGGCCGACAGCCAGCGTCAGAAGCAGGCACCCAGCCAGCCTGATGCGCCGTTGGCAAGTGATATGGAGGTGATGAGCGAAGCGCCTGCGCCCGCGCCAGGTGCTGTTTCGCCCACCCCCACGATTGACGAGCAGCCGGTTGCGAAAGCCCCTTCGCGACCTAAAAAGCCCTTGTATATTATTGGTTTGCCAGGGCAGGGCGCGCAGGCTGTCAAACAGGCTCAACATCGCCTGGCTCAATGGTCTGCGCTGGGCCGTCACTGGGCAGGATCACCTGACGATTGGGATATACAGGCGGTTAGCGTTAATGCGCCTGATCTGGCTCAGCTAAGTGCTCGGCATGCGCGTTGGGCGCTCTGGGTTAACAGCGATGCGGACGCATTTGCCGAGATGTACCGGCTACTTCGCCAGGCGCGTGACAATGGCGGGCCTCGCCGATTATTGGCACTGCACGAGCCCTCTTTGTCGCGCCAAGGCTTGTTGGAAAACTTGCGTGAAGCCGCTAGCCACTATTTGGCCATCGATCTTCTGGTGCTGGCGCGCTGATAAGGAAATATTCGACATGTTAAGCAAGCTATTCAAGATGATGGGTGTTTGCGGGTTGATAGGTCTCATCGGTAGCGCTCAGGCGGCGGGCAGCTGGAGCACCTCGGTGCCGGGCGTGATGGTGGCCATGAGTGACCGGGAAACCCGTAGCCAGTCAATGACGCCACCCGATTCTGTACAGGTGCACAATCGTGTGATTGATCGGATACACTGGCAGCTTGAGGCGCCGCCGGGCAGCGCTATCAACGCATGGCTATGCCATCCGGAGCAGTGTGTGGCTCTCTCGGGAGGGCGCGGAACGGTCACCGAGCTGGCGGGAAGGCAGGTAAGTGCTCCTTTGCAGTTTCGTTTTAAGTTACTGCCTGGACAGCGGCCTGTTCGTGTTCAGGGTCTGCAAGTCATTGTGAACTATCAGTAAAAGTTGTATAGCCGCGAGGCAAAAAGATGTACACAGCACAAGGCAGAATCAAGCAAGGCGAGCTATTCACACAATACATGCCACTGGTAAGACGTCATGCCTTAACACTGCAGGTCAGGTTGCCAGCCAGTATTGAACTTGATGATCTTATTCAGGCGGGCACGGTAGGGCTTTTAGAAGCACTGGGCCGTTTTGATGCCGCTCATGGTGCCAGCTTTGCGACGTTTGCCAGCCAGCGTATCCGTGGGGCGATGGTCGATGAACTGCGTACGCGGGATTGGTTGCCACGCAGCGTGCGCCGCGCTGCGCGCGCTGTGGACGACGCGATCCGGCGGCTAGAGCAGCAGCTCGGGCGCTCGCCGGAAGAGAGTGAAATTGCCTTGGCGCTTGAGATGCCGCTGGGTGATTACCAACAGCTGCTCAACGACACCAATAGCGGTCAGCTATTGCCGTTTGAAGAGTTGGTTGCCGATGGTGGTGAGCCGGTAAGTTTTGATGTGAGCAACTTGCCGTTTGAAAAGCTGCTGGATGAGCAGCAGCGCCAAACATTGGTTGCTGCCATTGAGGCGTTGCCAGAGCGCGAGAAACTGCTCATGGCACTTTATTACCAGGAAGAGCTGAATTTAAAAGAAGTGGGCGCCGTGCTGGGCGTGACCGAGTCGCGTGTGTCTCAGTTGCATAGCCAAGCCATTAGCCGTCTGCGTGCCCGGTTGCATGATTCAGCCTAAACAACCGATACGTTAACTCACAATAACCGGCGAGGAGCCGTTGATGAACCCGTCCACGTTGATAGGTATATTCGCCAGTATGCTGCTGCTAGTAAGCGTGCTGTTCTTTACTGCGGAGTCCCCTGAAAGTTTTATCAATCTGCCGGGCCTGGCGATTGTTATAACCGGTACTCTGGCCGCTACTTTTATAAGCTATCCGCTAAAAGAGGTGTTACGCGTTGTACGCTTGGTAGGGCTTGTCTTTCGGCGTGAAAATACCTATATACGCGACGATATCAACGAGCTGGTCGCCATGTCCCGGCTATGGTTTAAAGGCGATGTGCGTGCAGTCGAACAAGAGTTGGAGCATACGCGCAATCCGTTTTTACGTACCGGTATTCAGTTAGTCATTGCCAATACCAAAGAAGATGAGATCTTCGACATGCTGCGTTGGCGGATTGCCCGGCTCAAGGCTCGCGAGCACGCAGAAGCCCAGATTTTTCGCACCATGGCGACCTATGCGCCAGCGTTTGGCATGATTGGCACGCTGGTGGGATTGGTTAATATGCTGGAAGTCATGGATGCCGGTGACCTGGATGTCATTGGCCCCCGTATGGCGGTGGCGCTGCTCACCACCTTCTACGGTATTTTGCTGGCGAATCTGGTGTTTAAACCCATCGCGGTGAAGCTAGAACGACGTACAGAAGAGCGCCTGATTACCATGAACATGGTGCTGGAAGGTATTTCACTGATCACCAAGCGCCGCCTGCCCTCTTTTATTGAGGAAACGCTCAATTCATTTATCGCCAACTATAACGATGAGATTCGCGATGCCACTATAAAGCCCCGGCCTGATACACCAAGCGCGACGGCAAAGGGCTAAGGCGATGCTGGATAACAATACGCGCCATGCGCTGGAGCTTCCCGCCGGGCAGGGTGAAAGCGATGAGAGCTGGCTGACCAGTTATCTGGACGTGCTCACCCTGCTGATTACGCTGTTTGTTTTGTTGCTGGCTTTGGCTCCCCCCGGTGGTAATGAAGCACTTGAGGGTGAGGAAGCGTCCATGGCCAGCGTGATTAGCTCACTGCCCTTGGCAACGCTTGCCACCGGTATTCACCCGCGCCATAGCGGGTTGCAGCCCCAGATGGCGGCATTGGATATTCCCGGCGTCAGCGTATCGCAGGGCCAGGAGGGCGTAACGCTACGCATTGATGATAGCCTTTTATTTCCCAGTGGCGAGGCAGTGCTAACCTCTCTAGGCCAAGAGGTGATAGAAAGTCTTGTCGATGTGTTCGCGGCCTTTGATGGTCAGGTTTCCGTTGAAGGACATACTGACAATCTTCCTATTGCGACCACTCGGTTCCCTTCCAACTGGGAACTCTCCGCCGGACGTGCGATTGCCGTTATGCGCCACCTGGAAGGTCAGGGCATAGCGATTTCTCGAATGCGGGCCGTTGGTTATGCGGATACTCAACCTATGGAGAGCAACGCAACACCTGAAGGGCGAGCTGCTAACCGGCGCGTTGAACTGTTGTTACGACAACAGCCAGAAGGGTGAGTGGACTGCTCAAGGCTGGGGTTGTGCCTAAGCATCCCCTTCTGCTGCAGTCGTATGCTGCCCTGTTGGTGCTTGATGTCGATCGTCGGCGCATCCAGGCGACCAGTACAAATCTGGCCGCGCTGATGGGACTCTCACGCCAATCGGTAACGTTAACCCAATTGCTGGGGACGCGTTTAATCCAGCGACTTTCAGGGCGACGCGGTTTCACATAGCGTTTGCATGCGCTCAATCGCTTGATCGGCGCCTTCAAGCTGAAACGTCATGTACCAGGGGGGCTGTTCGCCTCGATCAAACCCCAGGAAAAGTTGCTCGCCTTGTTCCATCTGGTGCATTAGCGTCTGCATATCAGCAAGATAAAAGTGTACGTAAAAGCCGTTATCGCCTCGCTCGGTGATGAATTCTGCCATGGTATCGACCGCGGGCTGCTCATCGATACGCAGCCGGGTCGGCACCAGGTTGACGGTTTTACTTTCGCCTTGCTGCTCCTCCAGCGTGACACGCACTTCAAGCCACGGTAAATCACACACGTTTTGGGTGGCATTCAGGCTGAGTGTCGCGTCGGAATAACTATGGGTTTCAACGGCGCGAAAGTGGTGCTCATTACCCAGCGTTAACGCCATTGATTGCCACTGGCCATGCGACTGTATGTCCTCCATATTAAAGTTCGCCGCCTGTGTTAACGGTGCAATAAGTAGAAGGGTGGCGCTTGCCAAGGCTGTTGAATAGGGTGTCATGTCAGCACATCAAGGTTGGGTAAGAAAAGCCCAGCGTTTATGACGGGTTTGCCCGCAGCAAAGGCGCCGGGTGCTTTCTATAAACCACTACCGCCCGTGGCAGCACGTGGTAATGGTAGTGGTAATGGCCACTAGGCAGAAAGTTCGAATAATGGCCTAACGTCGTCATTAAGATAACAGTCATCAAACTCGCCGACTGCCGCCAGTGCTTGAAGATCAGGAATCGTAACGTTGTGACGATCACGAAATACCAGACCTTCTTCGCTCAGCAAGCTAAAGGTGCGGCTAACATGTACAGGGCTTAAGCCCAGAATGTCAGCTAGCTGCTCTTGAGAGAGCGGGAGTCGAAGCTGCCCGTCGGTATGGCTATTGGTCTGGCGCAGTCTCAAATACATTTCGTACAGGAAGTGCGCTGTTTTTTGCCGAGCACTGCGTCGGGCAAGCGTTACTAGTCGTTCGGTGAGCAGTGCCTGGTGACGGCTGGTGATCGCAAATACCACCGAGGTTAGTGGCACCGACTGACGAAATACGTCAAGCAGGCGTTTGTGCGGAAAATGACAGATTACGCCATCGGTAATCATGCGAACACTTTCCAGACGTTGCGAAAACGCGAACTCACGCAGGCCAATAATATCGCCAGGCAAATAAATTTCCAGAATCTGTCGATCACCGTTTTCAAGGTGGCGATAGGAGTAGGCCCAACCACTTTTCAAGGTGCAAAATTCGCCAGCCGGATCACCGAGTTCCCATAGCAGTGAGCCCGCTGTGATATCCGTAGGGCTCTCTTCCAGGGACGCTAACAGGGCTTTATCTGCCGTGCTTAATGAGCAGTAGTGGCTGAAGTGGTGAAGAATGCAGCTTTGATCTTCGCTCACAGCTTGATCTCCATGAGTGTTGCCTAACAAATATCAAGTTATTTGGCGAATGACGATAAGCAATTAATCGCGCACTGCACTGCCCGATGACCTTGATACAGGGGCGAATCGGCTAAATTATGGCATAAAATCACGTTCAGGGTGGGCGCATGCCCACCCTGAAACGCCCGATTACGAAGCGGCGCGGTTGCCGCGTTCAAGTAGCGGAGAGAGAAAGCGTCCGGTATGTGAAACGTGCTGCTTGACGATCTGTTCCGGCGTGCCTTCGGCGATGATTTGCCCGCCGCCGGAACCGCCTTCCGGGCCCAGGTCGACAATCCAGTCAGCCGTCTTGATCACATCCAGGTTGTGCTCGATGACCACGATGGTATTGCCGTGGTCGCGCAAACGATGCAATACGGTCAGTAGCTGACGAATATCTTCAAAATGAAGCCCGGTTGTAGGTTCATCCAGGATATACAGCGTCTTGCCGGTGTCACGTTTGGCAAGCTCACGAGCAAGTTTGACCCGCTGCGCCTCGCCACCTGACAGTGTGGTGGCGCTCTGGCCCAAGCGGATGTAGGAAAGCCCTACATCCAGTAACGTTTGCAGGCGGCGCGCGATCGCCGGTACCGGGCTAAAGAACTCAAGCGCATCCTCAACCGTCATCTCCAACACTTCGTGGATCGTTTTACCCTTGTAGTGGATATCCAACGTCTCGCGGTTATAGCGCTTGCCTTTACAAACGTCACACGGCACATAGATATCCGGCAAAAAGTGCATCTCGACCTTAATCATGCCTTCGCCCTGGCACGCCTCGCAGCGCCCGCCCTTAACGTTGAAGCTAAAGCGGCCTGGCTTGTAGCCACGCGAGCGAGCTTCCTGGGTACCGGCAAACAGCTCACGGATAGGTGTGAAAATGCCGGTATAGGTGGCGGGGTTGGAGCGTGGTGTGCGGCCAATTGGGCTTTGATCAATATCGATCACTTTATCAAGCTGATCGAGCCCTTCGATTTTCTCGTAAGGCGCAGCCGTCAAGGTTGTTGCGCGATTCAGCTCCCGCGCGGCAATCGGCATTAGCGTGCCGTTGATCAGTGTGGATTTACCCGACCCGGATACGCCGGTAATTGCAATGAACAGCCCCAGTGGCAGGCTGAGCGTTACATCCTGCAGGTTATTGCCAGTGGCACCGCGTAGCACCAGCTGTTTTTCGGGGTTGCCGGGAATACGGTAGGGCGGCACGCTGATCTCGCGGGTGCCGGTTAAGTACTGGCCGGTCAGCGAGTTGGGGTTGTCCATAACGTCCTGAGGCGTGCCCTGGGCGACAATCTCGCCACCGTGCACACCGGCGCCTGGGCCAATGTCCAATACGTGGTCAGCGGCGCGAATGGCATCTTCGTCATGCTCTACCACAATCACGGTGTTGCCCAAGTCGCGCAGGCGCTCCAGGGTCTTTAATAGCCGGTCGTTGTCGCGCTGGTGCAAGCCAATGGAGGGTTCATCAAGAATGTACATGACACCCACCAACCCCGCGCCAATCTGGCTTGCCAGGCGAATCCGCTGGGCTTCGCCGCCGGAAAGGGTGTCGGCGCTACGCTCAAGGTTCAGGTAATCAAGCCCCACGTTAACCAGAAACTCCAGGCGGGCCTGGATCTCGTGAACAATTTTGTCGGCAATTTCACCTTTGCGGCCAGGCAGGCTAAGCGTTGCAAAGTAACGCTGCGCCTCGCCAATCGGTGTGCGCACTACGTCGGCGATATTACGGTCATCCACAAACACATGACGCGACTCTTTGCGCAATCGCGTACCGTGACACGTGGCGCAGGGCTGCAGGGCGATGTACTTGGCCAGGTCTTCGCGCACCATGTTGGACTCGGTTTCCCGATAACGGCGCTGCATATTGGGCAGCACACCCTCAAAGGCATGCTCGCGAGTGACCTTGCGCCCCCGGTCGCCTACATAGGCAAAGGGAATCTGTTCATCACCGCTGCCGCTAAGAATGATGTCACGTTCGTGACGCGCCAAATCTTTCCAGGGCGTTTCCAGCTCAAACTGATAGTGCTTGGCGAGCGCTTGTAACTGAGTGAAATAATAAATATTGCGCCGATCCCAGCCTTTAATCACGCCTTCTGCTAACGAGAGCTCAGGATGGCTAATCAGCTTTTCAGGGTCAAAATACTGCTGTATGCCTAAACCATCACAGGTCGGGCAGGCACCCGCAGGGTTGTTGAACGAGAACATTCGGGGTTCAAGTTCTGACAGAGAATAGCCGCAGACCGGGCAGGCAAAGCGTGATGAAAACGCCATGTCTTCCTGCTCGCCGTCCATAAAATGAATCATGGCGGTGCCATCGGCGAGATTGATGGCCGTCTCAAAAGATTCTGCCAGGCGCTGGGCGATATCGTCGCGCACTTTGAAACGATCAACCACAACGCTGATGTCGTGCTTTTTACGTTTATCCAGCGGTGCGATATCGTCAAGTTCCAGCACTTGGCCGTCGATTAACGCACGCACAAACCCTTGAGCGCGAAGCTCGGCAAGCAGCTGTAAGTGTTCTCCCTTGCGGCCTTTAACCACAGGTGCCAACAGCATTAGCTTGGTGCCCTCGGCCAGATTCATTACCTGGTCGACCATCTGTGAAATGGTTTGGGCTTCAAGCTCTTCGCCGTGTTCTGGGCAGCGTGGGGTGCCCGCACGGGCAAACAGCAAGCGCAGATAGTCGTATATTTCGGTGATGGTACCCACGGTTGAGCGCGGGTTGTGAGAGGTGGATTTCTGCTCAATGGAGATTGCAGGCGAAAGTCCCGCGATGTGATCCACATCGGGTTTCTCCATCATCGACAGGAACTGGCGCGCATAGGTAGAGAGCGACTCTACATAGCGTCGCTGCCCTTCGGCATACAGCGTATCGAACGCCAGCGACGATTTTCCCGAACCGGATAGGCCGGTAATCACAATCAGCTTGTCGCGGGGCAGTTCCACATCGATCTGCTTGAGGTTGTGGGTGCGTGCACCCCTGACCAGAATGCTGTCCATCAACACCTCGACTCGCGCGGCAAAAAAGTAATTATACGTTTGCCACCCCCTCTCGGCAAAAACGCTTTGTTATCCGTTAACGCAGGACGGCGTTTCCAGCGTGGTTGCAAACCGCTAGAATGGGGGGTTATCCGAGAAAATTACCTTATCCACCATACACAAGGGCATTATGCGCAAGGTTTCCGCACTGCTAATGGCCTCTGAGCGTCGTGCAATCAGCGGCTTGGCTGGGCTTTATGCGTCTCGTATGTTGGGGCTTTTCATGGTGTTGCCGGTGCTGGCGCTGTATGCCGACGCGCTTGAAGGGGCGACACCCTTGCTGGTGGGCTTTGCATTAGGTGTTTATGGGCTTACCCAGGCCATACTGCAAATCCCCTTTGGTTGGCTGTCCGACCGCATTGGGCGTAAACGGGTTATCGCCTTTGGGCTGCTTGTTTTCGCCATAGGCAGTGTGGTGGCCGCGATGGCCGACTCCATCGGAGGGGTTATTATTGGGCGAGCCTTGCAGGGCGGTGGTGCGGTGGCGGCGGCCATCATGGCACTGCTTGCCGACCAAACGCGCGAACAGGTGCGTACGGCGGCAATGGCGACCATCGGGCTGTCGATTGGCATCTCGTTTGGTATTGCCATGGTCGTGGGCCCTTGGCTTGCCTCATGGGCGGGGCTTTCCGGCGTGTTCTGGTTTACCGCGCTGCTAACCCTTTTAGGGCTAGTCGTTCTGTGGCGCTGGGTGCCGCCCGCTCCTCGGCGGCTGCGCCACCGTGATGTGGGGATGGATCGTCAGCAGGTTAAAAGTGTGATTATGCGCCCTGATCTGTGGCGTCTGGACCTGTCGATTTTTACACTACATCTGGTGCTGATGGCTATTTTTGTCGCGGTGCCCTTTCGGTTGCAGGAAGCCGGCATACCGCTGGCGCATCACGGTTTGGCGTACCTGGGCATTATGGGGCTTTCATTTGTTGCCATGGTGCCGCTCATGATAGTGGCCGAGAAAAAGCAGCAGATTAAAGTCGTATGCCTGTTGGCTATTGGCGCCATTACGGTAAGCCTGGGCGGGCTTGGGTCGTCGTTCTCTCATGGGCACTGGCTGTTTGTTGGGCTGTTTATTTTCTTTACCGGTTTTAATCTGCTGGAAGCGACGCTGCCATCAATGCTCAGTAAGCTTGCTCCCGCTGGCGCTAAAGGCACCGCCATGGGCGTGTACTCTACAAGCCAGTTTTTAGGGGCTTTTCTGGGCGGTACGCTGGGAGGGCTATTGGCGAATGTGTGGGGCCTTGATGCCGTTTTTATCGGCTGTGCGGCACTGGCTCTGCTATGGTGGCTTGCGATGTGGAAAATGCCCTCACCACCGCCGCTCTCCAGCGAGGTGGTGGACTTAAATGACGCGCTGCCAGATACGCTGGATGTATTGATGGAGCGGCTGGCAGAGGTTGTGGGCGTCGAAGATGTCATGCTGGTGCCCGAAGAACATCTGGTCTATTTAAAAGTGAATCGTCAGCAGCTTGATAGGGCGGCACTGGCCAGGCTGATTCCCCCCAAATCTTAATGCGGCTGGCTGCCAGCCGCAGGCAATAATCAGTGGTATCGGCAGTGTAGGCATGATCGCGTCGATGTTTATCTATACGTAACACAATGGAAGGAGCGCCTTATGGCTCGCGGTATCAACAAAGTGATTCTGATCGGTAACCTCGGGCAAGATCCTGAGGTGCGCTTTACGCCCAGCGGTACGGCAGTGGCCAACTTGAATCTGGCCACCTCTGATACGTGGATGGACCGCCAAAGCGGCCAGCGCCAGGAGCGTACTGAGTGGCACCGGATCGTGCTGTTTAATAAGACGGCTGAAATTGCCCAGCAGTATTTGAAAAAAGGCTCCAAGGTCTATATCGAAGGGCGCTTGCAAACCCGTAAATGGCAGGATCAAAACGGCCAGGATCGTTACAGCACTGAAATCGTTGCCAACGATATGCAGATGCTGGATGGCCGTTCCGGCGACTTCCAGGGTGGCGGTGCATCGCAGAATAATTACCCTGGTAACCAGGGCGGCATGGCTCAAGGCGCGGCGCCTCAAGGGGGATATCCCCAGCAAGGTGGTGCTCCACAGGGCAATAACTTTGGCGGCCAAGGGTATGGCAATAACAACCCGGGCAACCAGGGCCAGGGCAATCCTCAGCAGGGTGGTCAGCAGGCTCCTCGCCCCCAACCTGCGCCCCAGCAGGCCCAGCCCGCTCACCAGGGAAATACTGCCCCCCAGCAAGGCCAACAGAACAGCAACTATGGCGCGCCTGATCCGGGTAGCTTTGACGATTTCGACGACGAAATCCCGTTCTAAAGCGGCTGATCAAGCCCATTACGCTATGTTCGTTGATAGAAGGGGTCTGTCTTGAAACTGCTAATACTGAATTCCGGGCACTGCTTAAGTTTGGCACTGGCCCGGGAAGTAAGCCGTCGTGCGGATATGGAGCTGGTGATTGAGCAGGACACCACCATAACGGCGGCGCAGTTACACGAGATTGCCCCGGATGCGGTGGTTATTCCAGCGCTGGCGCAGCCGCTGAACATGACACCCGCCGAGGTAGGCGCACATGCCGACGCGGTTGACAGCTGCCTGGAGGCATGTCTTGCGCAGTCGGTGCCGCTGGTGTGGTGTGTTTCAGACCAGCTCTATGAGGATGGCTTTGATGAGCCTATCGACGAGCACGTAGTACCGACTCCGCGTGATGAGTGTTTGCGGCGTCTGGTTGCCACGGGTGACCGTATTCGGGCCGAGCACCATCACCATCTGATCATTCGTCTGGGTCCCTTGTTTGCGCTTGAAGGTAGCCACGCCTGGTTGAATGAAATGCTGGATAGCCTGGTGACAGGGCAAAGTGTGCGGGCCGCAGAAGATGTCGTGTGTTGCCCAACGTCAGCCGATGCGGTCGCTATGGCACTGGTAGGCATGCTTCAGCAGCAGGCGTGTGGCGCCAACGCGTGGGGGGCCTACCATTTGGCAGGCACTGAACCTGTCAGTGTGTTTACGTTTAGCTCCATGGTGCGTACTCAGTTGGCAACGCATCTGGAAGGCCGTGGTGAGCAAATTGAGCTTGGCGAAGTCACGGCCCTTAATCATCATCACGATGCAAAACTGCGGCGTGTTTTAAATTGTCGCCGGGTGCTGGATGTCTTTGGTGTGCATCAAAAGCCGTGGCGGCTAGAGGTGGGGCGTATGCTGGATGCCTGGTGTTTAACGCGTGATGGCCAGCAAGACGCTAGTACAGGAGAGTCCGTTTGACCAATGTGGTTCGTAGCCTGGTGTTTTATGCCGGGTACTTTCTTGCCATGCTGATTATTGGCGTGCTGTTTCTACCCATCGCCCCTTTTTTACCGTTGGCAGGCCGCTACCGGCTGTTGAACCTGTATAACCACTTTTTAGTGGCCTGGTTTCAACTAGCCTGTGGGGTTCGCTACGATATTCAGGGGCGCGAGCGTATTCCGGATGGGCCTTGTGTGATTCAGGCGAACCATCAGTGCGAGTGGGAAACGGTTTTTCTTCAAGTCATGAAGCCGCCGGTATGCACGGTGCTTAAGCAGGAGCTTCTGCATATCCCGATTTTTGGCTGGGGATTGCGCCTGCTAAAACCGATTAGCCTGGACCGTTCCAAGCCCGCGCGTGCCTTGAAACAGGTGCTGACGCAAGGTGTGGAGCGGCTAGGAACGGGTCTTTCAGTGCTGATTTTCCCGGAAGGAACGCGAGTCGACCCCGGTGTGCGTAAGCGCTATAACAAGAGCGGCAGCGTGGTGGCTTGCCGCGCGGGTGTGCCGGTGCTACCAATCGCACATAACGCAGGCGAACGCTGGCCTGGGCGCCACTGGGTGAAGCAGCCTGGGGTGCTGCGGGTACGCATTGGTCCGCCAATTGAGACCGAAGGGCGCACACCTGATGAGGTACTGGCCGACGTTGAAGCCTGGATAGAGGCGCAGTTGCAGGAGATTTCAGAGGTGCCGCGCCCGTCGACTAGCCAAAGACCTTGAGCCGATAAAGGGCGGGTAGCTCGCCATGAATAGCGACAAACGCTAACAGCAAAAACGGCGCCTTGATAAGGCGCCGTTTTATTACTGCAACAACTCGTCAGCCATTAAGGCATTGCTCAGCCGTTATAGCGCTGGAAGACCAGGCAGGCATTAGTGCCGCCAAAACCAAAACTATTCGACAGGATGCGTTCAAGCGCCACATCGTCACGCCGTGTTGTCACAATATCAAAGCCGTCTGCCTGCTCGTCGAGGTGTTCAACATTGGCAGAGGCGGCAACAAAGTTGTGTTGCATCATCAGCAGTGAGTAGATGGCTTCCTGAACACCGGTAGCGCCCAGAGAGTGGCCCGTCAGCGACTTGGTTGAGCTCATCGCAGGCGTGGAGTTGCCAAACACGGCACGTACCGCTTTTAGCTCAGCTACATCGCCAACAGACGTTGAGGTGCCGTGAGTATTGATGTAGTCAATATCGCCTTCCACGGTCGCCATTGCCTGATGCATGCAGCGCACCGCGCCTTCGCCGGAAGGCGCGACCATGTCATGGCCGTCAGAGGTGGCGCCATAGCCTACCAGCTCGCCATATATTTTAGCGCCGCGGGCCTTGGCATGCTCCAGCTCTTCTAATACCAGCATGCCACCGCCGCCAGCGATAACAAAGCCATCGCGCGCTTGGTCGTAGGGGCGCGAGGCTTTTTCAGGCGTATCGTTGTAATGGGTAGAGAGCGCTCCCATGGCATCAAACAGGCACGAGAGGGTCCAGTGCTCCTCTTCACCGCCGCCGGCAAAAACCACGTCCTGCTTGCCGAGCTGAATCTGCTCCATCGCGCTGCCGATACAGTGTGCCGAGGTGGCACAGGCAGATGAGATTGAGTAGTTTACGCCTTTGATTTTAAACGGAGTTGCTAAACAGGCTGAGACCGTGCTGCCCATTGTGCGGGTAACGCGGTAAGGGCCAACGCGGCGCAAGCCTTTCTCACGCATGGCGTCAGCCGCTTCGACCTGATTAGCACTAGAAGCGCCGCCGGAGCCTGCAATAAGGCCGGTACGTTCGTTGGAAACCTGTTCTTCGGAAAGCCCTGAGTCTTCAATGGCCTGAGCCATGGATACATAGGCATACGCTGCAGCATCGCCCATAAAGCGGCGCAGTTTACGGTCGATAAGGGGGTCCAGATCGATATCGACACTGCCCGCAACATGGCTACGAAAGCCACGTTCAGCGTACTCTTCCTTAAAACGAATACCGCTGCGCCCGTTTTGGAGAGCGTCCAGGACCTGTTGCTGGTCGTTGCCTAAGCACGACACAATGCCAAGGCCGGTGACTACCACTCGTCGCATGGGAGCCTCCTGTTAGAAATTCGCAGTAGAGGTGAATAGGCCAACGCGTAAATCATTAGCCTGGTATATATCGCGTCCGTCGACGGAAACGGTGCCGTCAGCAATGCCCAAAATAAGTCGACGGGTAATAATACGCTTTATATTAATGCGGTAAGTTACTTTTTTCGCATCTGGCATGATCTGGCCACTGAATTTTACCTCGCCACAGCCAAGTGCGCGTCCGCGCCCTGGGTGACCCAGCCAACCCAGGTAGAAACCCACTAACTGCCACATGGCATCCAGGCCCAGGCAGCCGGGCATCACCGGATCACCTGGAAAGTGGCAGTCAAAAAACCACAGGTCAGGAGAGATATCCAGCTCGGCGATCAGCTCGCCTTTGCCGTACTCACCGCCTTCTTCATGAATGTGTGCGATACGGTCGAGCATTAGCATGTTGGGAGCCGGAAGCTGCGCGTTACCGGGTCCAAATAGCTCGCCGCGTGAGCAGGCCAGCAGTTCTTCGCGATCAAAGGAATGTTGCTTGGTCACTGAATCGTTCCGAGTTTCAAAATGATTGTTGGCCGCGTGCGGCACCTATAGCTGAGGTGTAGCACCGGAGCATAGCACGGAAATGCAGTGTCGAGACACGGCCCGCAAGGTCTAGCTAGTCTACTTCCCGAAACAGACGAATGCACGTAAGTCACTACCTATCGCGTACATCGAACGTTTTTTTATTAAGTAATAGAGGTTTTAAGGTAAGCTTTTACGCCCCATCGGCATCAGTAAGTTGGCCTGGATAAACGGCTTATTAACGTTATATGCGTTATTCAAGCCTTTGGTCCAGGACAGGATGGGTATGCTGCTAGAAAATTATGTTTATTTAATTAGTGTTAGTTTTTAGTGACAGGATATAGCGAACCGCCATGTGGCTACCAATTTCTCTTAATCGACCGTTGGTTTGGGTAGCATTAGCGGCGCTGCCAGCTTGTATCTGGTTAACCGATGCGATGTTACGCATGGTAGCTGCGAGCCTGGTTATTTTTGGGTTGTGGGATATGTGGTGCCAAGTGCGTCAGCAGCGCCAGCGTTATCAACTGTCCCAAAGCGCAATTAACCTGGCAAGCGATGCGATAGTGGTCTGTGATGCCGATAATCGGATCATGGCCGTTAATCCAGCCTTTACAGAAATTACCGGCTATAACAGCCAGGAAATAGTGGGCCGCAAGCTGGAAACACTGGCCGCTCCTCGTCACGATAAAGTGTTTTATCAAAACTTTTGGAGCACGCTAAAAGCGACGGGACGCTGGGAAGGGGAAATGTGGAATCGCCGCAAACACGGCGATGAGTATCCTGAATGGTTAAAAGTACGCGCGGTTACCGATAAACAGGGCAATATTAGCCACTTTATTAGCCTGTTCACCGATATCTCAGTGCAAAAAGCCCGCGAACATGATTTGCGGCGGATTGGATACGAAGACCCACTAACCGGCTTGCCCAACCGTCGCCGCCTGCACGACTTAATGACATCTCGCTTGCGCCATTTACGCGCAGGCGAGAGTTTAGATATTGCTCTGATCGATATCGATGGTTTGAAGTCGGTTAACGACAGCCTGGGCATCGAGCAAGGCGACCGCCTGCTGGCGTGTTTTGCCCAGCGGCTTGCAGGCTATGTCGCGGGTAGCGTGGTCGGGCGTTTGGGCGGTGATGAATTCATGGTTATCCGTACCACCACGTTTGATGATCACGACCCATGGATTGTATCACTGCGTGAGCATATGTGTCGGCCTTTTGAAGTGAGTGATCACCTGCTGCGTTTGGGCGTTACCATTGGCAGCTGCCGTGCTCCAGAAGATGGGCGTGATTCGGGGGTGCTTTTTCAGCGTTTGGAGTCGGCACTTTATAGTGCCAAACGATTAGGCCGTAACCATAGCCTGCGTTTTCGCCCGGCGCTGGATAAGCAGGATAACCCACAGCTTGCTCTGGTCAGTGACCTGCGTGCCGCGCTGATATCTGGTGATCAACTTGAGCTACATTACCAAACCCAGCACCACCCCGGCACCGGTGAGTTGTTGGGGATGGAGGCGCTATTACGCTGGCGCCATCCCTTGGATGGCATGATTTCACCGGGCGATTTTATCCCCTTGGCCGAACGCCATGGGTTAATGGCAGAACTGGGAAGCTGGGTGATTGAAAAGGCTTGCGCCCAGCAGGCCCATTGGCAACACAGCGGCATGTCAGGGTTGACCATCTGGGTCAATATTTCCGCGTTGCAGCTTTTCCAGGGCGATTTAGAGACGCAGCTAAACACCTGCTTAAAGCGCTACCAGCTGGAACCTTCGCAGATTGGCCTGGAGCTAACCGAGTCGGTACTGCTGGATGAACGCGCAGGCGATATGGGGCCTCGATTAAAAACGCTAAGTGAGCAGGGATATGCCATTGCCATTGATGACTTCGGAACCGGCTACTCGTCGCTTGGTTATCTTAAGCGGCTGCCGGTCGATAAAATCAAGCTGGATCGTGCGTTTATCCGAGAGCTACCCAATAGCAAAGCGGACGCCGCTATCGTCAAGGCGGTGCTCGCGATGGCCGAAGGTATGGGGCTTGACGTCGTCGCCGAAGGGGTCGAAACCCTGGAGCAGTGCCTGTTTCTGGTGGATGCGGGCTGCACTATCGTGCAAGGCTTCTATTTCGCCAGGCCGATGCCTGCCGCTGAGCTGGAACAGCGCTGGGCATCGCCACTCCTTGAAGCGGCCGCGGTCTAGCCGCCTGGCGATTTGGAAAGGGCTTTAAAGGCATCTAACGCCCGCTGACGAGCTGCCTTATGCTCAACGATGGGCTCAGGGTAATCCAATTGGGTAAGCATATCGTGCGGCGGCGCATGACGTGCCTTGGCTGGCAATGTGCCAAGCTCAGGGAGCCAGCGAGCAATAAACTCCCCGTCTGGGTCAAAGCGTTTGGATTGGGTGGTAGGGTTAAAGATTCGAAAATAAGGTGCTGAGTCGGTGCCTGTTGACGCCGCCCATTGCCAGCCACCGTTATTAGCGCAAAACTCACCGTCTACCAGGTGGCGCATAAAAAACGCCTCGCCGCGTCGCCAATCGATCAGCAAATGCTTGCTCAAAAACATCGCTGTCACCATGCGTAGTCGGTTATGCATCCATCCCGTGGCGACCAACTGGCGCATCGCGGCATCCACCAGTGGGTAGCCTGTGCGCCCTTCGCACCAGGCGTTAAAACCTGCGTCATCATCGCGCCAGGCAAGCTGTTGGGTATGCTTCTGGAACGGTTGATGGCGGCATACCTCAGGAAAGCCTACCGCAACGTGCTGATAAAACTCGCGCCAGATAAGCTCGTTGACCCATGTGGTAAGCCCGGCATCGCCATCGGCCAAGTGTCCGCTGTTCTCGCTCATCACCGCTTGCATGCACTGGCGGTGCGATATCATCCCCAGTGCGAGGTAGGGTGAAAGCTCGCTGGTGCCGCATACATTTGGAATGTCGCGTTGCTGGCGGTAGTGGCGGCCACGAAAACGTAAAAACCGTGCCAGGTAATCGCCTGCTATTTCCGCTCCAGCAGGCCATTGTTGATGATCGACCGGTGTGTCATCGAGCCTGGGGAGACCTGGTAATGTATCGCTTTTAATCGGTAAACGCTGTTGAGGTTCTGGCGTATCGCGTAAAGCCAGCTGTTCAGCACTGATCTGCTTATGCCAGGCCTTGGAAAAAGGCGTAAAAACACCGTAATAGTCGCCTTTGCCGGTTAGCAGCGTGCCGGGCGCGAACGCCACGCTGTCATGATACCCATGAGCGGTAATACCAGCTTCTTTAAAGGCGCCCAACACCGCGTTATCGCGCTGCTGTTCGTTTAACGGGTATTGGTAGTTAAAGTGTAGCTGTTTAACCGAGTACTCGCGGGCAATGTCGAGGAGCGCCTTGGGCGCCTCTCGATAGTGGCCGATGTCGCGGTGCAAGAGAGGAATGTTAAGCCCGTGAAGGGCATCTTTAACGGCCGCTACACCGCGCGCCCAAAAGTCGATCTTGTTAGCACCATGGTCGTGGGATTGCCACTGGGCCACGCTGCGAAGAAAGACGGCAATCACCGGGCCTTTAGTCGCCGCAGCAGCCAAGGCTGTGTTGTCATGAATGCGCAGATCGCTACGTAACCAAACTAATTGAACGTCCATGTTGCCTCCGGCGCGGTGAAAAACCATTTCAAAAACCATCTCCGTGCGGCCACTCATCTAACGACATTTAAAGCCCATCGCTGGCACAAGGGGTTAAATGGTCTATAAAACGCCAGACTCACGTAGCAGTGGGCGCAGGCGTGCAATGGCTTGGGGGAGCTCATCACCTAGCGTATGCACGGGGCTATCACGCAGCTCGCTATCACGCAGCCGGGCGACTTCACCGCAGATACCCAGTGGAACGCTAAGCGCCTCGGCTGCATTGGGTAGTACCGTATGAATATAGCTATCGCTTTCTCGCTGGCCGCTCGTTAGCAGCACCATTGAGGCATGTAGCCGAGTCACCGCTTGGGGCAATGCTTCAAGAGGCAGCGTGTGATCAAACATCTGTATACGGTAACCCTGCTCGCTGGCCATCAAGGCGACGATCAATACCCATAGAGGGCCTTGGTCGTCGGGCATGGCAGCCAGCAGCAGTAAAGGCCCACGCGTGGCCTGGTTCGCGTAATGAAGGCGTGTGCCCACTTGACTACGTAAAAAGGCTTCAAGTGTCCGTCGTGCCAAAATGTCTGGCTGAATCGTCCACTTGGCTTCCAGTGCCAGGATGACCGGCTGCCAGAGCTCGCTTACTGCTGTGCTTAGCGGGTACAGGGCCAGGCTCTGATAATAAAGCGTCTCAAGCCTGGGTAAGTCGAGCGCTTCTATCGCCACCTGCAGCTGCTGACGCTGGCTAATCCAATCGCCGGCATTGGGCGCGGGGGTTTCTACCGTTTCTGGCTGGTCAAGCAGGTCAACGACTTGGCTAACGGGAACGCCTCGGTTGAGCCACTGCAAAATACGTTCAATGCGGGTGATATCATCCTGGGCGTATAAGCGATGCCCTTTAGGTGTACGTTTAGGGCGAATCAAACCGTAGCGACGCTCCCAGGCGCGCAGGGTGACCGAATTCACACCCGTTAAACGGGAGACTTCCCGGATCGGATAGAGCGGGGTATCGGGTGGGTGGGTCGCCTTGATACTCATGGGCGCCTGTGCCTCTTGGTCGTCTGAAGCCGCAGGATACAAAAGGCTATTTGCATTCTCTGGGGCAAAAATGATTCACAATCCATGTTGTGTCGCTTGAATACACATAAAAATAACGCGCTATCGTAGCTCTCTTTGTACAACTTGTCGCTATCAGGTACAACCTTTGTCTGTACAGGAGGTCTTGGTGAAACGTCACGTCGGGCCTAAGTGTGTGATGTTACTGGGGTAGCTTACTTGTTATGCTTCTATAGCCAAGGGTTATATTGCTATCAACTTCTACATAGATACTACCAAAGCTATCCTTGGGAATGTTTAGGTGCGGTTAGTGTATAGGTAGTGTACTTAACGCTACATTAGTGAGTAGTAAGCCAACCTGAGTGTTTGCCGTGCTGGGAATGGCCTGCTATGCCTGGTGAAGAAGCAAGCGCGTGGCTAGCGCGTATTTGCGCGGCGTCACAACAGGAGCAACACCATGCGTATATTAGTCACCGGAGGCAGCGGTTTTGTCGGAAAACGCCTTTGCGAAAAGCTGCAAGGCCAAGGACATGCCGTACAAGTGGTATCAAGAGACCCGCAGAAAGCGCGTAAGCGGTTGCCTCGCGAGTGCGATATTCGCGCCAGCGTGCTTGATTTTTTAGCGGCGCCGCCCGAGGCAATCGTTAACCTCGCCGGTGAGCCGATTGCTGCTAAACGGTGGAGTGATGCGCAGAAAGAGACGCTTATTCAGTCACGCACCCACATGACTCACCAGCTCGTTACGCTATGTGAAGAGCTTCAGGCCAATGGGCAGCCCTTGCCTAAGGTGATGGTAAGTGGCTCGGCCATGGGTTACTACGGTGATCAAGGTAGGCGTGTCGTTACCGAAGACACTACCGCGCACGATGAATTTGCCCACCGGCTATGCGTTAAGTGGGAAGCCGCCGCAAAGCCTGTTGAAGCGCTCGGCGTACGTTTGGCGCTTCTGCGAACGGGGCTGGTGCTGGATGCAGGAGGTGGAGCACTCCAGAAAATGCTGCCGCCGTTTAAGCTGGGGCTAGGCGGACGTTTTGGCAGTGGTGAGCAGTATATGCCTTGGATTCATCGCGAGGATCTGGTGGACGCGATTGTGTTCCTGCTGGAAAAAGAGGACCTTAATGGCGCCTTTAACGGCAGTGCGCCGCACCCAGCCACTAATGCCGAGTTTTCCAAAACGCTAGCCAAACGGCTTAACCGCCCGGCCATACTCCCCGTGCCTGCCTTTGTGTTAAAAGCAGGCCTGGGGGAAATGTCTCGGCTGCTGCTAACCGGGGCTGACATGCGCCCGGCGCGCCTTATCGAGGCGGGGTTTGAATTTCAGTACCCGACACTCGATAAGGCGCTGGCCGAGATATTAAGGCGAGATTGAGCGCTTAGGCGTTGGGGTCAACGGTAATCACGACCCGAACGGAGTCCAGCCGCAGGCGAGTATTTTCTATCGCCTCGCTCAGCGCCTGGCGCTCCTGCTTCAGGGCATCCAGCTCTTCAGCGCGTACCGAGGGGTTATGCTCGGCTAGCGCTGTTAGGCGGGCAAGCTCGGCATCCAACTGGGCGCGCATGCGCGTTTCAGCGGCCTCTACAATACTGGGCAGCTCACGTTCTGCCTCGCCTTCACCCTGAATAAGCAGCTCACGCAACTGATCGTGGCGGCTTTTAATTAAATCCCGCGCTAGCGATTTATTGACCTTTTGCAGGTTTTTGCCAAGCCCCGTGAACGAGATTTTGCTGGTCAGGTTGGCACCTGATTCATCCAGCAGAACGCGTACGGCGGTGGGCGGCAAGAAGCGGTTAAGGTGCAGTGACTTCGGCGCCGGGCAGTGGGTGCGGAAGACAAGCTCTGCCATTAGCCGCCCACTGGGGATGGCCGTGTGACGCAGCAGTGCCAGGGCCGTGTTGCCCATGGTGCCGTCCAGAATACGCTCCATCATTTCGCGCAGCAGCGGATGCTCCCACGAAAGGCGTTGAATATCATCCCGCGCAAGCGCTTGGGCACGGCTATAGGTCGCAGTAAAGCCCTCTTCGCCTTTCACCAGGCCAGGCAGTCCGTCCAGCATATGCTGGCTGGGCTGCAAGTGAAGAAGCCCTTTGCCGATCTCCTGGCTGTCCACGCCAAATACGTCCAGCGCGCGCTCTACATAACGTGGGAGCGCGGTATCTTCATCCAACTCGCGTACAGCGCTAATCACCTCTTGGGCGCGTGCTGGCCGACAGGCGTTAAGTTCCAGCAGGCGGTTGCGCCCGGCATCGCGTTCGGCCAGCTTGGCGGTAAACATTTCCCGTGTTTCAACGATGATTTCGTCCAGCGTTTCATCGTCGAGAAGCGCATCGGCAAGTGCATCGCCAAAGGCCTCGTAGAGGTCGCTGCCGATGCCATGGGGGGCACTGAACGCATCCATGCCTTCGTTATACCAGCGCAGCAGCCGCTCGCCGGGGCTGCCAATAAAGCTGGGCACGTGAAGCTCAATGGCGTGCTTCTGGCCGATACGGTCCAGACGGCCAATGCGCTGCTCCAGTTGGTCAGGGTGCTGGGGCATATCGAACATGACCAAGTGGCGGCAGAACTGGAAGTTGCGCCCCTCTGAGCCAATCTCCGAGCAGACGAGTACCTGCACGCCCTCTTCTTCATCGGCAAAAGCGGCGGCGGCGCGGTCACGCTCAACCAGTGAAAGCCCTTCATGGAAGACCGGCGCCTGATAGCCGCCCAGCACGCGCAGCCCTTCAGCCAGCCCCTCGGCGGTTTCACGATGGTGGGCAATGACCAGTACTTTGTCGTTGGCAAAGCCTGTTTCGCTATCGTCGCTGAGCTTATCCAGCAGCCAGTTAACCCGTGGGTCGATATGCCACCAGGCTTCACCGTTGAGCGGATCGTTGCTGAGCTCACGGTACATGGCATCCGGATAGATCAAGACATCCGGATGATCCATGCCGGTTTCGATCAGCAGCTCGTCCAGGTAGTCGTCATCACGCTCCAGGCGGCGCAGCACGCGGCGATACGCGGAGGGTAGCTCAAGCGAGGAGAGGTGCAGGCGACGCTCGGGAAAGCCGCCAACATGACGGCGGCTATTGCGGAACATCACCCGCCCCGTGCCATGGCGGTCAAGCAAGGCGTCACGCAGTTGATGACGGGCCGCATCGTGCTGCTCTGTGCTGGCTTCAGCGTTACACAGCGTTGCCAGCAGCGCCTGGCTGTCGCGGTCGTCGGCGACGGCATCTATTCGGGCACGGGCATCCGGCGTGGCAGGCAATTCATCTAAAGCGTCAATGGCGCTGGCGACAGCGGTGTAGTGGCGCTCTTCGTCTTTGAAGCGCTCCAGGTCGTGATAGCGTTCGGCGTCCAGCAGGCGTAGGCGGGCAAAGTGGCTTTCAATACCCATTTGCTCAGGTGTGGCCGTTAACAGCAGCAGGCCAGGAATTTCAGCAGCGAGCTGCTCAACACATTGATAACCTGGGCCGCTACCCTCGGCGCTCCAGTCCAGGTGGTGAGCTTCATCGACAATCAGCAGGTCAAAACGGCTGGCTAGCGCCTGGTCCTGGCGATGAATGTTGGCAAACAGCCAGCCCTGGCTTGCCAGCACTAGCTGGGCGCTCTCAAACGGGTTGGCGCTGCCATGGGCCTGGCTTTGATGCTCATCAAGCAGGCTGACATTCAGCGAGAAGCGGCGCAGAAGCTCCACCAGCCACTGGTGGGTCAGGCTGTCGGGCACCAATATAAGCGCCCGCTCAATACGGCCGGTCAGCAGCAGGCGGTGCAGAATCAGTCCGGCTTCAATGGTTTTCCCCAGGCCTACTTCATCCGCCAGAAGCACGCGCGGTGCATGACGGCGAGCAACTTCGTCGGCGATATACAGCTGGTGCGGAATCAAATCGATGCGCGGCCCGGCAAAGCCCAGGGCGTTGTGCTGCTCGATGCGCTGGTGATGGTGCAGCGTCCGAAAGCGCAGATCAAACCAGTCGTTGCGGTCTACCTGGCCTGTCAGCAGGCGATCACGTGCCTGATCAAACTGCATGGTGTCAGCCAGCTTGGCTTCGGGAAGTTCGCGCGGCGTGCCTTCGCTGTCCTCACCGATATAGGTAATCAGGCCGTGAGACTCTTTGCTGTCATCAACGATCATCTGCCAGCCATCGGCCGACAGTACCCGATCGCCGCTGCCGAACATCACGCGGGTCAACGGCGCCTGGCGCGTGTTATAGGTTCGGGTTTCCTGGCTGGCACTGAACAAGATGGTAACGCTACGGAAGTCGCAGTTAAGCACGGTGCCAAGCCCAAGCTCGGCTTCGCCGTCGCTAATCCAGCGCTGGCCGGGTGAAAAATCGCTCATGATGCCTCGGGGAAGTCTACAAAAACGGGTCATACGCTGCCGAGGGCACGCCATCAGCAGCGGTAGGGCGGGGGATTCTAACGCAAAGGCGCCGGGGGATTAAGGTGTATCGGCGTCAATCTTCCAACCAGTGTTCAAGATGGGCACGGGTAAGCTCGCCAACGTGGATATCCAAGGTAGTGCCCTGGCCATCAAAAAGCACTGTAGTGGGTAGCCCGGGCGCTTCAAACAGGGCCATCAGCGTTTGGCCTGGGTCGCGCAGTGCATGGGTAAAATCCAACCCTTCTGCGTCCAAATAACGCACGATAGGCAACAAATCTTCCCCTTGGTTAACGACCGCGACGCTTACGCCTTCGCGCTGGGCAGCCTCTTCGAGTAATGGCATTTCGCGTCGGCAGGGTGGGCACCAGGTGGCCCAGAGGTTAACAATCACCCGGTCGCTGCCGTCTGCCAGGTCGGGCAGGTACACGTCGGCGCCGTCTACGTTTTCCAGGTGGATTTCGGGTAATTGGCTGACGGCAGATGCGCTACCCAAGGGCGACAGGGATACCAGCATAAGCCATAGACCCGAGGCGCAGAGCAGAATGACGGTGCTCCCAAGTAACGCTGAAAGCCGCTTGCGAAGCGTCCAAGCGGACCATAGCAAGCCGGTCAATAATCCGCCGATGCCGTGGTATCCCGGTTGCCAGACTTTAAGTGCATCAAGCGGATTGGCACTATAGCTCTCCAGGTGAAGCGTAATGTGCGCGATACGCGCCCCGATTAACCAGGCAAGGATTAGCCCGGTGAACCAGCGATTTAACAGTGGCGGTGGTAAGCGCAGTAAGTAACGCGCCGACAGTAGCACCAGCAGCGCACAGCCGATGGCGTATAACCTGGGTAATGAAATCAATAGCGGCCCAAGGGCAATGGCATTCATGGTCTTTCCGATAAGCAGGTACACTACGAGACCATACCACGTGAGTTGAAAATTACGGAGTCTGACTATGTCACAACCCGCCTTTGACGTGCTGCGCGCGCTGGCTATTGGTTCTCAGGCGTTGGGCCTGATCGTTATCATCACGCTGGAGACGCTATTGGAAAGTGCGGCACGGCCCTGGCAAGGACTCACCTTGGGCTTCATGTTAGCCGCGGCGCTAAGTATTGCGCTGGTGCGCGTGTACCGCCGTAATCGACAGCGTAAACAACAAGACCAGCGGGTGGGTAATAGCCGCCATGAGTAAAGGATGCAGGCGGTGGCTGGGTTGGCTAATGCTGTGCGTACTGCTCTTACAGATGGCGGTGCTTTAACGCCTGTTACGCTGGTTATAGATGCAGCGCGTAGTCGATAAACCATCAAAGTAGCGTTAGAAAGTGTTGCTTGTATTTTTAACGTTGTGGTTCCAAATTAGAGGAAGTTTCTGCGCTTGCGCAGGACGGGCTATCTCACTGGGAGCGACAAATAATATGATCAATAAGGCGCGCATTAGCCACTACCGTTGCGGCCCACCGGCGGGCTGATGGCGCTTCTCTACCAATGGCGGGAAAAACGCGTATACCTGCTCCAGCATGCGCTTGACGTTGTGGGGCTTGAGATAGGCGCCCATCTCCAGGTTTTCCTTAACGGTAAGGCTTGGGAAAACGTTTTTCTCCTGGGGGACAAAGCCCATTCCGCGCTCAACAAGTTTATTGGAGGCCAGATTATGAATGGGCTCGCCGTTGAGCAGAATGTCGCCCTGACTAACGTTTAACAATCCAAATACGGCTTTGAGCATGGTCGACTTGCCAGCGCCGTTGGGCCCGACAATAACGCCCACTTCATGGGCATAAAGTGACATGTTCACCCCGTTAAGGATGTTCATGGCGCCATAACCACCGTGCACATTGCGTGCCTCAAGCAGTGGCGTCGTTGATGTTGTTAATGACATGGCAAAAGTATCTCGCTGCATCGCTTTTAAGCGGCTTGTTGTCGTTTATAGGGAGCGTTTGATCAGGCAGCGTCGGTGCCAAAGTAAGCTTCAATCACCTCTGGGTTATTTTGAATATCCTGAATATGCCCCTCGACCATCACGCTCCCTTGAGCCAGGACAATCACCGGGTCGCATAGCCGGGCAATCATGTCCATGTCGTGTTCGATCACTAAAAAGGTGTAACCCAAATCGCGATTCAAACGCTCAATATTGCTGATCAAGTCGCCCAGCAGGGTGCGGTTAACGCCTGCGGCAATTTCATCAAGCAGCACGACCTTGGCATCCGTCATCATGGTGCGGCCAAGCTCTAACAGCTTTTTTTGCCCGCCAGACAGGTTGCCTGCCAGCTCATTGCGGACATGGTGCAGGCCGACAAACTCGATGACCTCAAGCGCACGTTTTCGGACCGCCGCTTCTTCTTCACGCACCCGTGCCGGTTTAAACCACGTGTTGAATAAGCTTTCTCCCGCCTGATGAGGCGGCACCATCATCAGATTTTCCAGCGCACTCATTTGGCTAAATTCATGGGCAATCTGGAAGGTGCGTAAAAGCCCCTTGTGGAAGCGTTGGTTGGCGCTGAGCGCGGTAATATCGTCACCGTTGAGAAATACATGGCCGCTATCCGGCGTCAGGGAACCAGCGATCAGATTAAACAGGGTCGATTTACCTGCCCCATTAGGGCCGATCATGCCGGTAATTGAGCCTTTCTCGACGCGAATGGAGCAGTCGTTAATCACCTGTAATCCACCAAACGCCTTGTTCACCTGCTGTACTTCAATAAGAGGATGCATAGTGCCCTCGTGATGTAGGCGACCATTGGGTCGTCTGTATTGTTATTGTAGGGCGCTGATCAGCGCGGTTTTTGGCGTCGTTGGCTAAGCGCAAAGAGGCCGACCAGCAACAGTGCGCCAAACGCAGGAATCATATAGCCCTCAACCTGGGGAATAGTGCGTAAAAAGACAAACGCGACCGCGGTAGGGGCAACAAAACGCACTAGAAACCGCCAGCTAATAAACCAGCCATGGGTAGTATCCAGCTCTTTCATCACTTCGCTTTGGGTGAGCACCCAGCCCGCGAATAGCGCAATCATCAGGCCACCCAGCGGCATAAAGATATTGGTCAATAGTTCGATAACATCAAAGGCGCTGCGGCCAAATAGATGGTGGAAAAGACTGTCTTCTGCGCCGATGTTAAAGCTTGCGACGGTGAGCAGTCCCATTGCCCAAGCCGCCACCACCACCATGATGACTGCCTGGGGCCGGGTAAGGTTGAAGCGCTCGACCAGAAAAGCGGCCACGGGCTCGATAAGTGAGATGGAGGAGCTGATCGCAGCCCCCAGCACTAAAATAAAGAAGACGCCGCCGATTAGCGCCCCCAGCGGCATTTCAGCGAAGGCAAGGGGCAACGTCACAAACATCAGCCCTGGACCCTGGCCGGTTTCAAGCCCTGCCCCAAATACCAGCGCGAAAATCGCTAGCCCTGCCACCATGGCAATCGCCGTATCCACTATGGCCACGCCAATGGCGGTGCGCGTAAGAGAGGCATCGCCGGGCATATAGGCGCCGTAGGCCATAATAGCGCCCATCCCCAGGCTTAGCGTAAAGAAGGACTGCCCCACGGCTTGTAGCCAGCCCTCAAGGCTCAGGTCCGCGATGTTAAAGGTCAACAGAAAGCGCGCCGCCGCACGTATATCGCCATTCATCACACTGTAAACAAGCACTACTGTCAGAATAATGCACAGCGCTGGCATCATAATGCGCAGGCCCGTCTCAATTCCTCGGTGAACGCCCATGCTGACGATGAGTGCAGACGCCGCAATGAACAGCGTGTGATACAGCGTCATAAGGGAAGGTGACGCCAGTAGTGCGTCAAAACTCGCCGCCATCGTTTGCGCGTCGGCACCTACAAGCGAGCCGGTCAGCATGAGCCCGGTGTAGTGCAGTGCCCAGCCAGCGATGACCGAGTAAAAGCTTAAAATCAAAAAAGCCGAAGCCGCGCCCAGCCAGCCGATTAACTCCCAGGCGCGCGAGGCTTTGTGCGTTTTGGTTAAGTGCCGCATGCCCATAATAGGGCTCTGACGGCTGGTGCGGCCCAGCATGGTCTCGGCGATCAGGATAGGAGTGCCGACGGCCAAAATGGTGGCGGCATACACCAGGATAAACGCCCCGCCACCGTTTTCACCGGTTAAATACGGGAAACGCCAAAGATTGCCCAAGCCCACGGCGGAGCCTACCGCCGCCAGTAAAAAAGTACCCTTGTGCGTCCAGACGTTGTGTCCACTCATGTACAGAGTGTTCCTGTGCAAGTGATAGGCAAAGATCGGTATCCAAATGCCTGTATGTATTGCAGTTTGGCAGAAAGCTTTGGCGTCGCCAGTTGTAAGCTACTGTGCGGTAGAATGCGTGCGCTTTCCAGCGCCTTGGCGTTTAGGCTGCGTTTATTGGTGCACTTGGCGGGGCTTTAAAAAAGAGTAGCGGAGGTAGCCGCGGGGCAATGAATGGCGCAAACGTTTGCAAAGAGCGCTCCCCAGATACAAGGAAGCCCGCACGGTGGCGGGCTTTCGGTCTTGCTTTAGAGCTTGTTGAGCGTTTGCTCAGCTGACTTATTTCTTGCCAGCGCGCTTACGCTCGTTCTCTGTCAGGTGCTTCTTGCGCAGGCGGATGTGCGTCGGAGTGACTTCCACCAGCTCATCGGAATCCAGAAATTCAATGGCCTGTTCCAGCGTGAACTTGATCGGCGGCGTCAGGACGATGTTTTCATCGTTACCGGTGGAGCGCATGTTATCGAGCTTTTTACCCTTGGTCGGGTTAACCACCATGTCGTTGGCACGGTTGTTAATACCGATCAGCATGCCTTCGTAGACTTCGGTAGCGTGATCGATGATCAGCTTGCCACGCTCTTGCAGCGCGTAAAGGGCATAGGCCAGCGCCTTGCCGCCTACCATGGAGACCAGAACGCCGTTACGACGTTCGATAGACGCATCGGGCTTCAGCGGGCCGTAGTGGTCAAAGCGGCTGGTCAAGATGCCGGTGCCGGATGTCAGGGTCAGGAACTGACCACGGAAACCGATCAAACCACGTGCAGGAATGATGAAGTCCAAACGAACACGGCCTTTACCATCCGGGTTCATGTTGGTTAGTTCACCCTTACGATAGCCAAGCTCTTCCATGATCGAGCCCTGGTGCTGCTCTTCACAGTCGATGATGACTTCTTCGTAGGGTTCCTGCTTCTCGCCGTCGATCTCTTTGATGATAACTTCAGGGCGGCCAACGGCCAGCTCAAAGCCTTCACGACGCATGGTTTCGATCAGTACCGACAAGTGAAGCTCGCCGCGCCCGGAAACCTTGAATTTTTCAGGGGTGTCGCCCTGTTCAACGCGCAGTGCCACGTTGTGAATCAGCTCTTGATCAAGACGATCCTTGATATTACGGCTGGTGACGTACTTGCCTTCTTTACCGGCGAACGGCGAGTCATTGACCTGGAAGGTCATGGACACGGTCGGCTCATCAACGGAAAGCGGCGGCAGGGCTTCAACGGCACTGTTGTCGCACAGCGTATCGGAAATCGCCAGATCTTCGATGCCGGTGATACAAACGATGTCACCTGCGGTCGCTTCGGTCGTTTGTACACGCTCCAGACCCATGTGCGTCATGACCTGGCCGACTTTACCTTTGCGGGTAGCGCCTTCCTTGGTGATGACGGTGATCTGTTGGCCCGGCTTGACACTGCCGCGCTTGATGCGGCCAAGACCGATAACACCCACGTAGCTATTGTAATCCAGTGCGGAAATCTGCATCTGGAAGGGACCGTCGACTTCAACTTGCGGCGGCTTAACGATATCTACAATCGACTGGAACATGGGGTCCATGTTCTCGGCAAGTGCGTCAGGCTCCATGCCGGCAATGCCGTTGAGTGCTGAGCAGTAGATGATTGGGAAGTCGAGCTGCTCGTCGGTGGCACCCAAGTTGTCAAACAGATCGAAAATCTGGTCGATAACCCAGTCAGGGCGTGCGCCAGGGCGGTCAATCTTGTTCACCACGACGATCGGCTGGAGGCCTTGAGAGAACGCTTTTTGAGTCACAAAGCGGGTTTGCGGCATCGGGCCATCAACTGCGTCAACCAGCAGTAGCACTGAATCCACCATGGACATAACGCGCTCTACTTCACCACCGAAGTCAGCGTGCCCAGGGGTGTCAACGATGTTGATGTGATAGCCCGTACCATTGCCATCTTGCCACTGAATGGCTGTGTTTTTGGCCAGGATCGTAATGCCGCGCTCTTTCTCCTGGTCATTGGAGTCCATAACCCGCTCTTGGGCTTCGGCCTTGCGGTCTAGTGTGCCCGATTGACTTAACAGCTTGTCTACCAAGGTAGTTTTGCCGTGGTCAACGTGGGCGATGATGGCAATGTTACGAAGATTCTCGATCACGACGCGATCCTGCTGGGAAAATAGGGCGGCATTATAGGGTCTCGGTATGGTCGACTACCAGCCTTGTCTCAAATAAAGCGTTAAGTCAATAACCCAAACGCGGCAGTTTTCGCCTCCTACGTGCATCCGTTAAGATAGGCGTTTTCCCAGTTGGGGCAAGCACATGACCATCGGTAACCTGGTGCGTTTGTTGAGCGATGGCAATGTTCACTCTGGTGAACAATTAGGCGAAACGCTGGGCGTTTCGCGGGCTGCTGTATGGAAACAGCTAAAAAAATTGGAAGCCTTGGGCGTGGAATTGGTGGCGGTCAAAGGGAGGGGCTATCGATTAGCCCACCGCCTTGAGCCATTGGAAGGTGCCCGAATTGTTGAGCACCTGCCTGCTCAGGCACGCCATTTGTTGACACGATTATTTGTCGAAGACCAGTTGCCTTCAAGCAATGAGTATCTGCGTCAGCGATTTAATCAGGGTGCGGGGCATGGCGAAGTGTGCCTGGTTGAACTCCAAACCGCCGGTCGTGGTCGCCGTGGGCGAGTATGGACAACCCCGTGGGGGCAAAGTTTGATGCTCTCGTTGGGCTGGCGCTTTGACGCGGGGGTAGCCTCGCTTGAAGGGTTAAGTCTTGCGGTAGGCGTGGTTGTGTCTCAGGTGCTTGAGCAACTAGGCGCTGCGCCTAAGCTAAAATGGCCCAATGATATTCTGATGGTGGATGCAGGCGACGAGCTGGGTAAGCTGGCTGGCATATTGATTGAGGTGACGGGCGATGCGGCGGGGCCTTGCGAGGTTGTGATTGGTATGGGCATGAACCTGTCGTTAACCGAGTCGCAGCGCGCCGCCATTGACCAGCCGGTAGCCGCGCTGTTTGATGTGCATGCCGGGCATACGCGAAATCAGTTGGCGTCAGATGTTGTGGCGGGGCTTCTGAGCATGCTGGCAGATTTTGAACACGTCGGTTTTGCCGCATGGCGCGATGAGTGGAATGCGCGCCATGCGTATGCAGGCGCGCCGGTACGCATCATTCAAGGAGAGCGCGTCAGCGATGCGATCGCAGGCGACGTCGATAACAGCGGTAACTTATGGGTTACTGAAAACGGTCACTCGCGGCGCTTGGCAGGCGGTGAGATCAGCGTACGCAGGCGCTTATGATTCTGGATTTAGATATCGGTAATACCTTGTCGAAATGGCGGCTCAAGGATGCCGAAAGTAGTGAAATACGCTCGCGCGGTGCTGTCTGGACGCGCGAAGAGTGGCGCCCAGGGGCGGACATTCCAGACCTTGATGTGGTTGAGGCCGTACGTATTTCAAGCGTTGCCCGGGCCGCTGTGTTGGAGGAGACGGTGACGCTGCTGCGCCACAAGGTGCGCCATGTCTATGTGGCGCACTCAACACCTGAAGCGTTGGGCGTTGTTAACGGCTATGAGGAGCCCGCTCGGTTGGGGGTCGACCGATGGATGGGAGCACTTGCCGGATACCAGCTGGCCGGAGGCTGCTGTGCGGTCGACTGTGGTAGTGCCATCACTATTGATTTTGTGCTGCCTGGCGGTATGCACCTGGGGGGCTTTATTATCCCAGGATTGCGGCTAATGAAAGAGAGCTTAAAGCTGGGTACCCGCAATGTCGCGATTGATCCTGAAAGCGAGGCGGACGCTTTACTAGAGCCTGGGCGTCGCACCGTCGATGCAGTTAATCACGGGATTTATATGGCGGCTGTTAGCGCGATTAACCGTATTTATAGCGAAGTGTGCGATCAGCAGGGCATTGCGCTACCCGTGCTGTTGACAGGCGGCGATGCACGCGTGGTTTCTCGAGGCGTACAAGTGCCTCACGCGGTATGGCCTGATATGGTGTATGGGGGGCTTGAGGCCAGTTTTCCGCTTACCTTCACTGAACGAGCAGGAAAAATGGCCGGTGCGCCGCGGGTGCCTGAGCCTGTATCGTTAGAAAAAATTCGCGCAGGGCTTGCATTCTCTATGCTGCTTTGACAGAATGCAGCGCGTTCCAAGGCAGCTAACAGATGCGCTGGCATCGCAAGCTACGATAAATTAAGTAAATATCTAGCTTGACAGTGTTTTGGAGGCTGGCATAATGTGCCGCCAACGCTGGAGAGATTCCCGAGTGGCCAAAGGGAGCAGACTGTAAATCTGCCGCGAAAGCTTCGAAGGTTCGAATCCTTCTCTCTCCACCAGATTTAAGCAGCAGCGACGTTTGTCGGTGTTGTGGGATGAAAGCCGGTAGAGGGCATTGTCTATCGTTCGGCGTGCAGCGGCTTGTAATCCATGCAGCAGTTACGCGGGCGTAGTTCAACGGTAGAACCTCAGCCTTCCAAGCTGATGGTGCGGGTTCGATTCCCGCCGCCCGCTCCAGTTGATGTGATTTGGCTCATGTAGCTCAGGGGTAGAGCACACCCTTGGTAAGGGTGAGGTCGACGGTTCAATTCCGTCCATGAGCTCCATATTTCGAGAAAAGCGAGCGAAGCTCGCTTTTTTTGTTTCTGAGTTCGTCTCTGTTTGTAGAGCGCTGCATGTTTTGAGTGTTCGATGCAGAGTGGGGTTGTCAGGTGGTTATTTCTCCGCTATCATGGCGCCCGCTGTTGTGTAGGCTTTTCTTTGCCTGTGCAGCGATGATAGGCCAGTGGCTCAATTGGCAGAGCAGCGGTCTCCAAAACCGCAGGTTGGGGGTTCGAGTCCCTCCTGGCCTGCCAACCTTCCCCAGGTTGGCATGTTTTTTCAGAATTCCTTTATTGTAGCCGCATCCCAAGGAGTCTCGTTTTATGAAGCCTGGTTCTGTAAAGCACGGTACCGAGGTGCAGCAGGCGCGCCATGACGGGCTTAAGTGGGCTGTGGTTGCAGCGCTGCTTGTCGTTGCTGTCGTTGGTAATACCTATTTCGCCGATATTGGCTTGCTCTACCGCGTATTAGGTGTGGTGGTGTTGTGTGTGCTTGCAGGTTTTATCGCACTTACCACTACTAAGGGTCGCGACTTAACAGAGCTTGCCGTAAGCGCCAAGAAAGAGATTCAGCGCGTTGTATGGCCGACCCGCCCCGAGACTATTCAAACCACTGCGATTGTTCTGGTGGCGGTTCTCGTGGTGGGGTTGATGCTGTGGTTGATTGACACTCTTCTTGGCTGGGCAATGTCCGGCGTCATTGGTTAGGAGTTTTCATGTCCAAACGTTGGTACGTCGTCCACGCCTATTCCGGTTTTGAGAAGCATGTTATGCGCTCACTGATTGAGCGCGTAAAAATGTACGGTATGGAAGATCGTTTTGGCGAAATTCTGGTGCCGACGGAAGAGGTCGTGGAAATGCGCGACGGCAAGCGCCGCAAGAGTGAGCGTAAATTCTATCCCGGCTATGTATTAGTCGAGATGGAGATGGCCGATGAGACATGGCATCTCGTTAATGAGACTCCGCGCGTTATGGGCTTCATTGGCGGAACGAAAGAGAAGCCGGCTGCAATCACGACCCGTGAAGCGGACGCTATTTTGCGTCGCGTTAAAGACGGAACCGATAAGCCGCGGCCCAAGACAATGTTTGAGCCGGGCCAGTCGGTACGTGTTATCGATGGTCCTTTTGCCGACTTCAACGGTTTGGTTGAAGAAGTCAACTACGACAAGAGCCGTTTGCAGGTCAGTGTATTGATCTTTGGGCGTGCAACACCTGTCGAACTTGAGTTTTCTCAGGTCGAGAAAGAGTAGGGCGCAGGTTAAGAAAACGTCTTAAATTCGTAAGAGGCAGCCGTTGGCTGTCTCGCTAGTCCCGGGGAGCCGCAAGGCGCTATTACCCAATTGGAGTATTTACCATGGCCAAGAAAGTCCAGGCTTATATCAAACTGCAGGTAGCTGCAGGTAAAGCCAATCCAAGTCCGCCCGTAGGCCCAGCACTGGGTCAGCACGGTGTGAACATCATGGAATTTTGTAAGGCGTTTAACGCAGCGACTCAAGAGATTGAGCCGGGTCTGCCGACGCCTGTCGTGATCACTGTCTACTCTGATCGTAGCTTCACGTTCGTTACCAAAACACCGCCTGCTGCCGTGCTGCTGAAAAAAGCCGCTGGTATCAAGTCGGGTTCTGGTGAGCCGAACAAGAAGAAGGTCGGTACCGTGACGCGCGAGCAGATTGAAGAGATCGCCAAAACCAAGGAGCCTGATCTGACGGCTTCTGATCTCGATGCCGCCGTACGTACTATCGCAGGCAGCGCTCGTAGCATGGGCCTTAACGTGGAGGGTCTCTGATCATGGCTAAACTGTCTAAGCGCGCGAAGGTAATTCGCGAGAAAGTAGATGCCAACAAGACGTACTCTCTGGAAGAAGCGGTTGCACTGCTTTCTGAGCTGTCTACTGTTAAGTTCAATGAGTCTGTTGATGTCGCGATCAACCTGGGTGTTGATCCGCGTAAATCTGACCAGGTCGTTCGTGGCGCAACCGTCATGCCTAACGGTACTGGTAAAGATGTACGCGTAGCGGTCTTCACTCAAGGTGCTAACGCCGATGCTGCTAAAGAAGCAGGCGCTGACATCGTGGGTATGGATGAGCTGGCTGAGCAAGTGAAGAAAGGCGTGATGGATTTTGACGTCGTTATCGCTTCTCCGGACGCTATGCGCGTTGTTGGTCAGCTGGGCCAGATTCTTGGTCCGCGCGGCCTGATGCCGAACCCGAAAGTTGGCACCGTAACGCCTGACGTTGCAACCGCAGTTAAGAACGCCAAGGCCGGTCAGGTACGTTTCCGTACTGACAAAAACGGTATTATTCACACGACACTGGGTAAAGTGACGTTTGATGCTGCGTCTGTTCAAGGCAACCTGGAAGCGCTGGTTGCTGACCTTAAGAGGCTCAAGCCGAGCTCTTCTAAAGGTATTTACTTTAAGAAAGTCACCCTGTCCACTACCATGGGCCCAGGTCTGACTATCGACCACTCTGCGTTGGTGTAAGCAGACCGTCGACAGGTTTAAGTAAGAACCGAGCAAGAACTTTGCGGTCCTCTGGTTAGGTAAGCCTACTGGAGCACCGTCAAAGACCGCAGGTGCCGCGTTGGATGTTTTTATCTCAGCGCGGCTTAATTGCCTAAAGCGCCTGCGCAGATGGTGTGGCCGCCAGTTGGTTGAAGCTTTTTAGCGACATTGCTTTCTGGTGAGCACCATCCCCTAAGGCTTCCAGTGCTGGTTAGAGTAGGCCTGGAAGAGATGGTAACCTCCGGCGCCTTAAAAAGGCTCCGGCACGAAGGAGTGATCACTGTGCCACTAGCACTTGAAGGCAAGAAAGCGATTGTTGCCGAGGTCAGTGAAGCGGCCAAGGGCGCACTCTCCGTCGTAGTTGCCGATTCTCGCGGTGTAACGGTCGGTAAAATGACCGATCTGCGCAAGCAGGCACGTGAGAATGGTGTAGAGCTGCGTGTTGTTCGTAACACGCTGGCTCGCCGCGCCCTCGAGGGCACTCAGTGGGAGTGTCTGAACGAGAGCTTTGTTGGTCCGACTCTGTTGGCTTTCTCTACTGATCATCCGGGCGCTGCCGCTCGTTTGTTCAAGGATTTTGCTAAAACTGAGCAGAACTTCGAAGTGAAGGCGTTGGCCTACGAAGGCGAACTGATCCCGGCTGCTGACATCGACCGTCTGGCAACCCTACCGACTTACAACGAAGCAATTGCCAAGTTGATGTCGGTAATGAAAGAAGCCTCCGCTGGCAAGCTGGTTCGTACCCTGGCCGCTCTGCGCGATCAGAAGCAAGAAGAAGCTGCGTAAGCAGACCTTTTTGCAGGCAGCGTGAACGCTATGTCGGTTGCGTTGCCTGAACCGAGCAATGAATCCCGAGTTCTCGGCCGACCGAGACTCCCGCAAAGTTAGGAATGAAAAATGGCACTGTCTAAAGACGATATCATCAATGCTGTAGCCGACATGTCCGTAATGGAAGTTGTTGAGCTGATCGAAGCAATGGAAGAGAAATTCGGCGTATCAGCTGCTGCAGCTGTTATGGCTGGCCCGGCTGCTGGCGGCGAAGCTGCTGCAGAAGAGCAAACTGAGTTTGACCTGGTTCTGACCGCTGCTGGTGACAAGAAAGTTAACGTCATCAAAGCAGTTCGCGAAATCACTGGTCTTGGCCTGAAAGAAGCTAAAGGCGCTGTTGACGGCGCTCCGGCAACGATCAAAGAAGCCATGTCCAAAGACGACGCAGAAGCAGCAAAAGCGAAGCTGGAAGAAGCGGGCGCAAGCGTCGAGCTCAAGTAATTCTTGTGCTGACGGCTTTACGCGCTGCGTAAGCTTCCACGGCTGGCGGCGGGTTTTCCCGCTGCCGGCCTTTTTCTGTTGCAACGTTAAGGTTGCACCAGAAACACAGTAATACCGTTGTTGTAATACTGTTATCGATCAAGATTTTCGACGGCGAGCTACCGGTTTAGGAGCTTGCTGTCTGCGTCTGACACGCCCGCGCAGGGCAGCGATGACCACGCATCGGTCACCCATGGTGAACAAGCTGGGGAATACAGATGGCTTACTCATATACTGAGAAAAAACGCATCCGCAAGGATTTCGGCAAACTGCCCCAAGTGATGGATGTGCCTTACTTGCTGGCCATCCAGCTTGATTCCTATTACGACTTTCTCCAGCAAGATCGTTCGCCTGATGAGCGTCACGAAGTTGGCCTGCATGCGGCGTTCAAGTCCGTTTTCCCGATCGAGAGTTTCTCGGGCAACGCGGCACTTGAGTACGTTAGCTATCGCTTTGGTACGCCGGCGTTCGATGTTAAGGAGTGTCAGCTGCGTGGCGTGACCTATTCCGCCCCGCTGCGCGTCAAGGTTCGCTTGATCATTTATGATCGCGATTCCTCGAACAAGGCAATCAAGGATATTAAAGAGCAAGAAGTCTACATGGGGGAAATCCCCTTGATGACTGAGAACGGTACCTTTGTTATCAATGGTACTGAGCGGGTTATCGTTTCCCAGCTCCACCGCTCTCCCGGTGTGTTCTTCGATCACGACAAAGGCAAGAGCCACTCTTCTGGTAAGTTGCTCTACTCTGCTCGCGTAATTCCTTACCGTGGTTCCTGGTTGGACTTCGAGTTCGACCCCAAAGACAACGTGTTTGTACGTATTGACCGTCGCCGTAAACTGCCGGCCTCGGTGCTGATGCGTGCGTTAGGCATGAGTACTGAAGAAATCCTTGGTGAGTTCTTCGAAACCAGCGTTTTCCACATCGAGAAGTCTGGCTTCTCCGTGGAGCTGGTACCCTCGCGTCTGCGCGGCGAAACCGCCACCTTTGATATCAAGGATGGCAACGGCGACATCATTGTTGAAGAAGGTCGTCGGATTACTCAGAAGCACATTCGTCAGCTTGAAAAAGCCGGCCTTGAGCGTCTGGAAGTACCGATGGAATACCTGTTCGGTAAAACGCTGGCCAAGGATCAGATTGACACCAAAACCGGTGAGCTGATCTGCCCGTGCAACACCGAAATTACCCCTGAAGTGCTTGAGCGCATGGCGCAAGGCAGCATCAAGCGCATTGAAACGCTTTACACCAACGACCTCGACTGCGGCTCGTTCATTTCCGACACCTTAAAGTTGGATACGACTGGCTCCGCACTTGAAGCGCTCGTTGAAATTTATCGCATGATGCGTCCCGGCGAGCCGCCCACAAAAGAGTCTGCCGAGACGTTGTTTAACAACCTGTTCTTCTCTGAGGACCGCTACGACCTGTCGGGCGTAGGCCGCATGAAGTTCAACCGTCGCCTGCGCCGTGAATCCGATACTGGTTCCGGCGTACTGGATCGCAAGGATATCCTCGATGTGCTGCGCGAGCTGATCAATATCCGTAACGGCTTTGGTGACGTTGATGATATCGATCACCTGGGTAACCGTCGTATTCGCTGTGTGGGCGAAATGGCCGAGAACCAGTTCCGTGTCGGCCTGGTACGCGTTGAGCGTGCGGTAAAAGAGCGTCTTTCCATGGCGGAAAGCGAAGGCCTGATGCCCCAGGACTTGATCAACGCCAAGCCAGTTGCAGCGGCGGTGAAAGAGTTCTTCGGTTCAAGCCAGCTGTCCCAGTTCATGGACCAGAACAACCCGCTTTCGGAAGTTACCCACAAGCGTCGTGTGTCTGCACTCGGCCCGGGTGGTTTGACCCGTGAGCGCGCTGGCTTTGAAGTACGTGACGTACACGCCACGCACTACGGCCGTTTATGCCCGATCGAAACACCTGAAGGACCGAACATCGGTCTGATCAACTCGCTGGCCACCTACAGCCACACCAACAGCTACGGCTTCCTCGAAACGCCGTACCGTAAGGTGAATGCGGGTCAGGTAACTGACGATATTGTGCACCTCTCTGCTATTGAAGAGGGCGACTACATCATCGCTCAGGCTTCTGCAGCGGTAGATGAGTCCAATAAGCTTTCTGACGACCTGGTTCAGGTGCGTCACCGTGGTGAAACCACCTTTATGCGTCCTGAGCAAGTGACGCTGATGGACGTTTCTCCTCGCCAGGTCGTGTCGGTGGCGGCTGCCCTGATTCCGTTCCTGGAGCACGATGACGCTAACCGCGCCTTGATGGGTGCGAACATGCAGCGTCAGGCCGTTCCTACTCTGCGTGCGGACAAGCCGCTGGTAGGCACCGGCATGGAGCGCTTCGTTGCGCGTGACTCTGGCGTATGTGCCGTGGCGCGTCGTGGCGGTGTGATCGACTCCGTCGATGCGCGTCGTGTGGTAGTACGGGTTAGCGAAGATGAGATCATCGGTGGTGAAGCCGGCGTTGATATCTACAATCTGACCAAGTACACCCGCTCGAACCAGAACACCTGTATGAACCAGCGCCCCATTGTGCGTCCTGGCGACAGCGTTGCACGTGGCGATATTCTGGCTGACGGCCCGTCTGTTGACATGGGTGACCTGGCACTGGGTCAGAACATGCGCATCGCGTTCATGCCTTGGAACGGCTACAACTTCGAGGACTCCATTCTGCTCTCTGAGCGGGTCGTTCAAGAAGACCGTTTCACCACGATCCACATTCAGGAACTGACCTGTGTGTCTCGCGACACCAAGCTAGGGCCGGAAGAGATCACCTCTGATATTCCCAATGTCGGTGAGTCCGCGCTGGGTAAATTGGACGAGGCGGGCGTCGTGTACATCGGTGCTGAAGTTGGCCCGGGCGACATTCTGGTCGGTAAGGTAACGCCGAAGGGTGAAACCCAGCTGACGCCAGAAGAGAAGCTACTGCGTGCGATCTTCGGTGAGAAAGCGTCTGACGTAAAAGATACCTCCCTGCGTGCTCCTACGGGCATGAAAGGTACGGTTATCGACGTTCAGGTGTTCACTCGCGACGGCGTTGAAAAAGATTCACGTGCGCTCTCCATCGAGCAAATGCAGCTGGATGAAGTGCGTAAGGACCTGCAGGAAACCTACCGTATTGCTGAAGACGCAACGTTTGAGCGTCTGCAGCGTACGCTGGATGGCCAAGCGGTTAACGGCGGTCCGAACCTCAAGAAAGGCGACGTGCTGGACGAGGCTTACCTCGACGAGCTGCCGCGTCAGCAGTGGTTCAAGCTGCGCATGCAGGATGAGGCTTACAACGAGCTTCTGGCCCAGGCCGACGAGCAGTTGGAAAACCGTCGTAAAGAGATGGACGAGCGTTTTGAAGACAAGAAACGCAAGCTGACTCAGGGCGATGATCTGGCGCCTGGCGTGCTCAAAATCGTCAAGGTTTACATGGCGGTCAAGCGCCGTGTCCAGCCAGGCGACAAGATGGCGGGTCGCCACGGTAACAAGGGTGTTATCTCCGCGATTATGCCGATCGAAGACATGCCGTTCGATGAGAAGGGCGAGCCGGTCGATGTGGTACTTAACCCCTTGGGTGTACCGTCGCGTATGAACGTGGGTCAGATTCTTGAAACGCACCTGGGAATGGCAGCGCGTGGTTTGGGTGTCAAAATCGACGCTATGCTACGTGATGCGCGCGGCCAGCAGGTTGCCGAGATCCGTGACTTCCTTGGTCAGGTATACAACACGCCGGGTGCGCGCCTTGAAGATCTGAATTCGCTCAGTGATGACGAAGTTATCGCGCTGGCGAAAAACCTGAAAGGCGGTGTCCCCATGGCCACGCCGGTATTTGATGGTGCCGAAGAGCACGAAATCAAACACTTGCTGAAGCTTGCTGACATTCCTGAGTCTGGCCAGATGGTGCTGCACGATGGCCGTACCGGTGATGCGTTTGATCGCCCGGTCACCGTCGGCTACATGTACATGCTGAAGCTGAACCACTTGGTAGACGACAAGATGCACGCTCGTTCTACCGGCTCTTACTCGCTGGTTACCCAGCAGCCCTTGGGTGGTAAAGCACAGTTCGGTGGTCAGCGCTTTGGTGAGATGGAAGTGTGGGCGCTGGAAGCCTATGGCGCGGCCTACACCCTGCAAGAGATGCTCACCGTCAAATCGGACGACGTCGAAGGCCGCACCAAGATGTACAAAAACATCGTGGATGGCGACCACACCATGCAGGCAGGCATGCCGGAATCCTTCAATGTACTCGTGAAGGAAATCCGCTCGCTGGGCATCGATATTGAGTTAGAGAGCTAGGAGCCGTGCTATGAAAGATTTGGTGAAAGTACTCAAATCGCAGTCTCAGTCCGAAGAGTTTGACGCGATCAAGATTACTCTGGCGTCGCCGGACATGATTCGCTCCTGGTCGTTTGGCGAGGTGAAGAAGCCTGAGACCATTAACTACCGTACCTTTAAGCCGGAGCGGGACGGTCTGTTCTGCGCCAAGATTTTTGGCCCGGTAAAGGATTACGAGTGCTTGTGCGGTAAGTACAAGCGCATGAAGCACCGCGGCATCATTTGTGAAAAGTGTGGCGTTGAAGTCACCAAGGCAGCCGTGCGCCGTGAGCGTATGGGGCACATTGAGCTGGCCTCGCCGGTTGCTCACATCTGGTTTTTGAAATCATTGCCGTCGCGTATCGGCATGTTCCTCGATATGACCCTGCGTGATATCGAGCGCGTGCTGTACTTTGAGTCCTTCGTTGTTATCGATCCAGGCATGACCACGCTTGAGCGTGGTCAGCTGATGAACGATGAGCAGTACTTTGAAGCCCTTGAAGAGTTCGGCGATGACTTCGATGCCCGCATGGGTGCCGAAGCGGTGCAAGAACTCCTCAAAGATATTGATCTTGAAGAAGAGATAAACACCCTGCGTGAAGAGATTCCGCAGACTAACTCTGAAACCAAGATCAAGAAGCTTTCCAAGCGTTTGAAGCTGCTGGAAGCGTTTTACCACTCCGGCAATGCGCCGGCGTGGATGGTCATGGAAGTGCTGCCTGTCCTGCCACCGGATTTACGTCCGCTGGTACCGCTGGACGGCGGCCGCTTCGCGACCTCCGATCTCAACGACCTTTACCGTCGTGTGATCAACCGTAACAACCGCTTGAAGCGTCTGCTCGACCTTAATGCGCCGGATATCATCGTGCGCAACGAGAAGCGTATGCTTCAGGAAGCGGTCGATGCTTTGCTTGACAACGGTCGTCGTGGCCGCGCGATCACGGGCTCCAACAAGCGCCCGCTGAAGTCGCTCGCCGACATGATCAAAGGTAAGCAGGGTCGTTTCCGTCAGAACTTGTTGGGTAAGCGCGTCGATTACTCGGGCCGTTCGGTGATTACCGTGGGTCCTACTCTGCGCCTGCATCAGTGTGGTCTGCCGAAGAAAATGGCACTGGAGCTGTTCAAGCCGTTTATCTACTCCAAGCTTCAGTCGCTAGGCTTCGCCTCAACGATTAAAGCCGCGAAGAAAATGGTTGAACGCGAGCTGCCGGAAGTGTGGGACATCCTTGCCGATGTTATCCGCGAACACCCGGTACTGCTTAACCGTGCACCGACGCTTCACCGTCTGGGTATCCAGGCGTTTGAACCGCTGCTGATCGAAGGTAAAGCGATCCAGTTGCACCCGCTGGTGTGTGCGGCCTACAACGCCGACTTCGACGGTGACCAGATGGCGGTACACGTGCCGCTGACCCTGGAAGCCCAGCTCGAAGCCCGTGCGCTGATGATGGCGACCAACAACGTGCTGTCGCCCGCCAACGGCGAGCCGATCATCGTGCCGTCGCAGGACGTTGTTCTGGGTCTTTACTACATGACCCGTGAGAAGATCAACGCCAAGGGCGAAGGCATGGTGTTCTCTGACCTCAACGAGGTTGAGCGCGCCTTCGGTACTCAGTCGGTATCGCTGCACGCCCGTGTCAAGGTGCGTCTGGACGAGGTCGACATCGAAGAAGAGACCGGCGAGAAGTCATTCCATCGTCGTCTATACGAAACCACGGTTGGCCGTGCGCTGTTGTTCCGCATTCTGCCTGAAGGCGTGCCGTTTGCGCTGATCGACCAGCCGATGAAGAAGAAGGCGATTTCTGGCCTGATCAACGAAGTATATCGCCGCTCCGGCCTCAAGCCGACGGTCATCTTCGCTGACCAACTGATGTACACCGGTTTCCGTCTGGCGACCTGGTCCGGCGCCTCTATCGGCGTTAACGACTTCGTCATCCCGGATGCCAAAACCGAGATCGTCGACGCGGCCGAAGCTGAAGTCAAAGAGATCGAAGACCAGTTCTCTTCTGGCCTGGTAACTGCGGGCGAGAAGTACAACAAGGTTATCGATATCTGGTCCAAGGCCAACGATAAAGTCGCCAAGGCGATGATGACCGGTATTTCCAAAGAGACCGTTATTGACCGCGATGGCAACGAAGTTGAGCAGGAATCGTTCAACAGCGTCTTCATCATGGCCGACTCCGGTGCACGGGGTAGTGCCGCTCAGATCCGCCAGTTGGCGGGTATGCGTGGCCTGATGGCCAAGCCGGATGGCTCGATCATCGAGACGCCGATCGTGGCCAACTTCCGTGAAGGCCTGAACGTACTTCAGTACTTCATCTCGACCCACGGTGCACGTAAAGGTCTGGCGGATACGGCTCTGAAAACGGCTAACTCCGGTTACTTGACGCGTCGTTTGGTGGACGTGGCCCAGGATCTAGTGATCACCGAGGTTGACTGTGGTACTGAAAACGGTCTGACCCTGCACCCTATTATCGAGGGTGGCGACATCATCGTACCGCTATCACAGCGCGTATTGGGTCGTGTGGTTGCGTTGGATGTGGTTGATCCAGGTACTGAAGAGGTCCTGATCCCGCGTAACACGCTGCTTGACGAGAAGTGGTGTGCTGAACTCGACACCATGGGTGTGGATGAGATTATCGTACGCTCAACCATTACCTGTGACACACCGCACGGCGTATGTTCGTCCTGTTACGGACGTGATCTTGCCCGCGGTCACCAGGTCAACATCGGTGAATCTGTCGGTGTTATCGCCGCTCAGTCAATCGGTGAGCCGGGTACCCAGCTGACCATGCGTACGTTCCACATCGGTGGTGCGGCATCGCGTTCATCGGCCGTCGATAGCGTACAGGTCAAGCACGGCGGTAAGGTTCGTCTGCATAACATTAAGCACGTAGAGCGTACCGACGGTAAATTGGTCGTGGTATCGCGTTCTAGCGCCCTGGCGGTGGCTGACGATCACGGTCGTGAGCGTGAGTACTACAAGCTGCCCTACGGTGCTGAGCTTTCCGTGCGCGACGGCGACGTGGTTGATGCCGGTGCGATGGTTGCCAAGTGGGATCCGCACACCCATCCGATCATTGCTGAAGTAGAGGGTAAGGCGCAGTTCATCGATCTCGACGAAGGTGTCACCATGCATCGCTCAGTCGACGAGATGACCGGCCTCTCCTCTATCGAAGTCATTGAGTCCGCCGCCCGCCCGATGGCTGGCCGCGACAAGCGTCCGATGGTCATGCTGCAAGATGCGACCGGTGAGTACGTGTCGGTTTCCGGCTCGAACACGCCAGTGCAATATCTGCTGCCAGGCAATTCCATTATCTCCGTTGATGATGGTTCTACCATCGGTGTGGGTGAGGTAGTTGCCCGTATTCCGGTTGAGGCATCAGGTAACAAGGATATCACCGGTGGTCTGCCGCGCGTTGCTGATCTGTTCGAAGCACGTAAGCCGAAAGAGCCGGCAATCCTTGCCGAAATCAGCGGTGTGGTGAGCTTCGGTAAAGAGACCAAAGGCAAGCGTCGTTTGACGATTACTCCAGGGTCTGGCGATCCGTTTGAAGCGCTGATCCCGAAATGGCGTCAAATCGCCGTCTTTGAAGGTGAAAGTGTTGAGAAGGGTGAGGTCATCTCCGATGGCCCGAGCAACCCGCACGATATTCTGCGTTTGCTCGGCGTAGCGGAGCTTGCCAAGTACATTACGGCCGAAGTGCAAGATGTTTACCGTCTGCAGGGCGTAGGTATCAACGACAAGCACATCGAAGTTATTGTGCGTCAGATGCTACGTAAGGTCGAAATTGCCGATTCAGGCGATTCTGACTTCATCACCGGCGACCAGGCTGAGCTTGTGCGCGTGCTGGAGCAGAACGCTCGTCTCGAAAAAGAAGGTAAATTCCCGGCGAAGTATCAGCGCTTGTTGCTGGGTATCACCAAGGCCAGCCTTGCGACCGAATCGTTCATCTCTGCGGCCTCCTTCCAGGAGACAACCCGCGTACTGACCGAGGCGGCCGTTACCGGCAAGCGCGACTATCTGCGCGGTCTGAAAGAAAACGTGGTAGTTGGGCGTCTGATTCCGGCAGGTACCGGTCTGACTCACCACGCTGAACGTCGCCGCAAACGCGAAGACGTTGAGCGCCTGTTCAACCCCTCAGCGACTGAGGTAGAGCAGGAGCTTGGAGCACAGTTGACAGCACTTGATTCTGACGACGAGCTCTAAAAAACGAGTAGTAAAAAATGAGCATCTGACCCTGGAAGCGCTATCTTGCCGGTTAAACCGCCGGCAAGACTTGACGTCGACTAGGGTCAGCCTTTAGAATGCGCAGCCTTTAACAGTGGGGTGGGTGCGCCCGCATCCGCTGCCCGTATTTGTTGAAAGGCTAGGCAACCATTGGAGTCAGCTAAACACCATGGCAACGATTAATCAGCTAGTGCGTAAGCCGCGCAAGCGCCCCGTTACTAAAAGTGACGTGCCCGCGCTTCAGGCTTGTCCGCAAAAGCGCGGCGTATGTACGCGCGTATACACCACTACTCCCAAGAAGCCGAACTCGGCCCTGCGTAAGGTTTGCCGTGTGCGCCTGACCAACGGTTTTGAAGTTTCTTCTTACATTGGTGGTGAAGGTCACAACCTGCAGGAGCACTCTGTTGTTCTGATTCGCGGCGGCCGTGTAAAGGATTTGCCAGGTGTGCGTTATCACACCGTTCGTGGCGCCCTTGACACCTCTGGCGTACAGAATCGTAAGCAGGGCCGTTCCAAGTACGGTACTAAGCGTCCGAAGTCTTAAGACAGCTTGCCGTCACGCTGTGTTTGCAGCGTATGTAACGTAATGTCCAACACGAATATGATGGTCTGATAAGAGTAAGGTCGGGCAGTGCAGGGTAGTCGATACTAAGCGCGAGTTCCGGGTTTACCTGAAGGATCCTTAATTGAGGGCTTATCATGCCTAGAAGAAGAGTTGTAGCTAAACGCGAAATCCTGCCGGATCCTAAGTTCGGAAGTGAGCGTCTGGCGAAGTTCATGAACCATCTGATGGTCAGCGGCAAGAAGTCCATAGCTGAGCGCATTGTTTACGGTGCGTTGGACAAGGTTGCCGAGCGTAGTAGTGAAGAGCCGCTGGAAATCTTCGACAAAGCGCTGGAAACCATCCAGCCGATGGTCGAAGTGAAGTCGCGCCGCGTGGGTGGTGCGACCTATCAGGTTCCGGTTGAAGTTCGTCCGTCTCGCCGCCAAGCGCTCGCTATGCGCTGGTTGGTAGACGCGGCGCGTCGCCGCGGTGAAAAAACGATGGTTCAGCGTCTGGCAGGCGAAATGCTGGATGCCGCAGAAGGTAAAGGTTCTGCTGTTAAGAAGCGCGAAGACGTGCATCGTATGGCCGAAGCCAACAAGGCTTTCTCGCACTATCGTTTCTAAGAGCGTCCCTTTCAAGAGTGACGTTTTTAAGTACGGCGTTTGTAAGCGCAGTGTTTATAAAGTTCGCGTTTATATATGCACGTTGTTTCAGCAGGGCGTCGTTGGAAGTGGTAGGTCGAGTCGCTTTGTTGCAACACCCCGCCGTTATCATTCTGTGATAGCGGCGGTAGCGTAAGGCTCACTTTTGCCACTGCTAAGTTAACGAGCATCGCCAACTAACGGGAGTTTCACCGTGGCACGCAAGACACCACTTAATCGTTATCGCAATATTGGTATCGTAGCGCACGTTGATGCGGGTAAAACCACAACGACCGAGCGGGTACTGTTCTATACCGGCTTGAATCACAAGTTGGGTGAAACACACGAGGGTGCCTCAACGACTGACTGGATGGAGCAGGAGCAGGAGCGTGGCATTACGATCACCTCTGCCGCTGTCACCACCTTCTGGCAAGGTATGGCCAAGCAGTTTGATGAGCACCGTATCAACATCATCGATACGCCTGGGCACGTTGACTTCACCATCGAAGTTGAGCGTTCATTGCGCGTTCTTGATGGTGCGGTTGTCGTACTGTGTGGGTCTTCCGGCGTTCAGCCCCAGACCGAAACAGTATGGCGTCAGGCCGATAAGTACGAAGTGCCGCGTATGGTCTTTGTTAACAAAATGGACCGTACTGGCGCTGATTTCTTCATGGTTGTTGACCAGTTGAAAGAGCGCTTGGGTGCGAATGCCGTGCCGATCCAGATTAACTGGGGTACGGAAGAAGACTTTAAGGGCGTTATCGACCTGATTCAGATGAAGGCTATCCTGTGGGATGAGGCTAGTCTGGGTATGAATTTCGAGCTCGTGGATATTCCGGCTGAGTTGCAAGAGACTGCCGAGAAGTATCGCGAACAGATGGTTGAGGCGGCTGCCGAAGGCTCTGACGAGCTGATGGATAAGTACCTGGAAGGCGTCGAGCTGTCGATCGAAGAGATCAAGGCGGGTCTTCGTGCGCGTACTCTGGCCAATGATATTGTTCTGGTTACCTGTGGTTCTGCCTTTAAGAATAAGGGTGTTCAGGCGGTGCTGGACGGTGTTATCGAGTACATGCCTTCGCCAACTGAAGTTAAGGCGATTGAAGGTGAGCTGGACGATAAAGATGGCACCATCGCTAAGCGTGAAGCCGATGACGATGCGCCGTTTGCGGCGTTGGCATTCAAGATCGCTACCGACCCCTTCGTTGGTACGTTGACCTTTATCCGCGTTTACTCGGGCGTTCTGAAGTCTGGCGACGGTGTATATAACTCCGTTAAGCAGAAGAAAGAGCGCGTTGGCCGTATCGTACAGATGCACGCCAACTCGCGTGAAGAGATCAAGGAAGTACTCGCTGGCGATATTGCAGCATGTATCGGTCTGAAAGACGTCACCACGGGTGATACCCTGTGTGATATCGATAACAAGATCGTTCTTGAGCGCATGGAATTCCCGGATCCGGTTATCTCGGTAGCTGTTGAGCCGAAGTCCAAGGCTGACCAGGAAAAAATGGGTATTGCGCTGGGTAAATTGGCCCAGGAAGATCCTTCTTTCCAGGTTAAAACCGACGAAGAAACCGGCCAGACGATTATTTCTGGTATGGGTGAGCTTCACCTGGATATTCTCGTTGACCGTATGCGTCGCGAGTTTAAGGTGGAAGCCAATATCGGTAAGCCGCAGGTAGCATACCGCGAAACTATTCGTGGCAGCATTGAGCAGGAAGGCAAGTTTGTACGTCAGTCCGGTGGTCGTGGTCAGTACGGTCACGTTTGGCTGCGTATTGAGCCGCTGACTGCTGAAGAGAAGGGTGAAGGCGAAGAAGAGATTTTCTTCAAATTCAACTCTGAGATCGTAGGTGGTACGGTTCCCAAGGAATACGTCCCTGCGGTTGAGAAAGGCGCTTACGAGCAGCTTAAAAACGGTGTCATCGCGGGTTACCCGATGATCGACGTTAAAGTGACGCTGTTCGACGGCTCCTTCCACGACGTAGACTCTAACGAGACTGCGTTCAAGATTGCTTCTTCTATGGCAGTGAAGGAAGGTGCCAGGAAGGCCAAGGCCGTGCTGCTGGAGCCGGTGATGAAGGTCGAAGTCGTGACTCCCGAGGAATTTATGGGTGACGTCATGGGCGACCTGAGCCGTCGTCGCGGTCTGGTGCAGGGTATGGATGACTCTTCTTCTGGTAAAGTCATTCGTGCGACGGTGCCGCTGGGTGAGATGTTCGGTTACGCAACCGACCTGCGCTCACAAACCCAGGGCCGTGCGAGCTACTCTATGGAGTTCTCGAAGTACGACGAGGCGCCCTCCAGCGTCGTTGAAGCCGTCATCAATCAAAACGGTTAACCGTTAGCTAACGTAAAGAGGTTATAGCAGTGGCTAAGGAAAAATTCGAACGTTCCAAACCGCACGTCAACGTCGGCACCATCGGTCACGTCGACCACGGTAAAACGACTCTGACTGCGGCCCTGACCCGCGTGTCTGCTGAGGTTTTCGGCGGCGATTGGCGTGAATTTGATACTATCGATAACGCTCCTGAAGAGCGCGAGCGTGGTATCACCATCGCGACTTCCCACGTGGAATATCAGTCTGAAGAGCGTCACTACGCGCACGTTGACTGCCCGGGGCACGCTGACTACGTCAAGAACATGATCACCGGTGCTGCGCAGATGGACGGCGCGATCCTGGTATGTTCTGCTGCTGACGGCCCGATGCCGCAGACGCGCGAGCACATCCTGCTGTCTCGCCAGGTTGGCGTTCCGTACATCGTTGTGTTCCTGAATAAAGCGGACATGGTCGATGACGAAGAGCTGCTTGAGCTGGTTGAGATGGAAGTTCGTGAGCTCCTCGACGAGTACGACTTCCCGGGCGATGACACGCCGATCATCACTGGTTCAGCGCTGATGGCTCTGAACGGTGAAGATGAGAACGGTATGGGTACTACCGCCGTTGCTAATCTGATCAAAGCTCTGGATGCTTACATTCCTGAGCCGGAGCGTGCTATCGACCAGCCGTTCCTGATGCCGATCGAAGACGTATTCTCTATCTCTGGCCGTGGTACTGTTGTTACTGGTCGTGTAGAGCGCGGTATCGTTAAATCCGGTGAAGAAGTGGAAATCGTGGGTATCCGCGACACCACGAAAACCATCGTTACCGGTGTTGAAATGTTCCGTAAGCTGCTCGACGAAGGCCGTGCGGGTGAGAATGTTGGTGCGTTGCTGCGTGGTACCAAGCGTGATGACGTTGAGCGTGGTCAGGTTTTGGCCAAGCCGGGTACTATCAACCCGCACACCACGTTCGAAGCCGAAGTTTACGTACTGTCCAAAGAAGAAGGTGGTCGTCACACGCCTTTCTTCAAGGGCTACCGTCCGCAGTTCTACTTCCGTACCACTGACATCACCGGTACTTGTGAACTGCCGGAAGGCGTTGAAATGGTAATGCCGGGTGACAACGTTCAGATGGTTGTTACCCTGATTGCTCCGATCGCTATGGACGACGGTCTGCGCTTCGCTATTCGCGAAGGTGGTCGTACCGTTGGTGCTGGCGTTGTGGCAAAAATCGTTAAGTAATCGATTTACTTGATCGATGAAGGGGGCTCTCGCGAGCCCCCTTTTCTGCGCACCAATAGCAAATGTTTGACATGGGCTTTTGGCGTGCCTATAATGCGCATCCTTTGAATGCGTGGGTAGACGGCTCGCGCCGTCGACATCCATTGGAGTTTAGGGCAAATGCAGAACCAAAAGATTCGCATTCGGTTGAAAGCGTTCGACCATCGCCTGATCGATCAGTCCACAGCGGAGATTGTTGAAACCGCTAAGCGTACTGGTGCTCAGGTTCGTGGGCCGATCCCGCTGCCGACCAACCGCGAGCGTTACACCATCCTGGTTTCACCGCACGTTAATAAGGATGCGCGTGATCAGTATGAGATTCGTACGCACAAGCGTGTGCTCGACATCGTTGAGCCAACTGAAAAGACTGTTGATGCGTTGATGAAGCTTGATCTCGCCGCTGGCGTAGACGTGCAAATCAAGCTCAACTAATTACACTAGACACTTGCGGCCCAGCGTTCATCATTTATCGCATGAACAGCAGCCGCCGCGCCGTGAGGCGCCACACAATGTGCTAGTGGAATGCTCTGGAAAGGGCAGCCATAGCGGGTGATAGCCCCGTACACTATAGGAGACTGAGTATGACTATCGGTTTAGTCGGTACAAAGGCCGGGATGACCCGTGTCTTTACCGAAGATGGCGCATCCGTGCCCGTGACCGTTATTGAAGTTGATCCTAATCGTGTGACGCGCGTTAAGACCATTGAGTCTGACGGCTACGCAGCGATTCAGATCACTACAGGTTCTCGTAAAGCCAAACACCTCACCAAAGCGCAGGCTGGTCAGTTTGCCAAAGCGGGTGTTGAAGCTGGTCGTTCACTGATGGAATTCCGCCTTGCAGAAGGCGAAGAAGCTCCAGAAGTGGGTGGCGAGCTCACCGTATCCCTCTTCGAAGCTGGTCAAATGATCGACGTGACCGGCACCTCTAAGGGTAAAGGCTTCCAGGGTGCTGTTAAGCGCTGGAACTTCCGTACCCAAGACAACAGCCATGGTAACTCCCTGTCGCACCGCGCGCCGGGTTCTATCGGCATGTGTCAAACACCAGGTCGCGTATTTAAAGGCAAGAAAATGGCCGGTCAAATGGGTAACGCCCGTTGCACCGTACAGAGCCTTGAGATCGTCCGTGTTGACGCCGAGCGTAACCTGCTGCTGATCAAGGGCGCCGTACCGGGAGCACCCGGCAGCGACGTTATCGTTCGCAGCGCCGTGAAAGCTGGCTGAAGGGGATAATTACCAATGAATCTGAATCTTGCTGCAGGCACGGGTACCGTTGAAGTAGCCGACGCCACTTTTGGCAAAGAATTCAACGAAGCGCTAGTTCACCAGGTTGTTACCGCCTATTTGGCTGGTGGCCGTCAAGGTACTCGCGCTCAAAAGAGCCGTTCCGATGTTCGCGGTGGTGGTAAAAAACCGTGGCGTCAGAAAGGTACCGGCCGTGCACGTGCTGGTACCATCCGTTCTCCGCTGTGGCGCAGTGGCGGCGTAACCTTCGCGGCACGTCCGCAAGACTATACCCAGAAGGTTAACCGCAAAATGTACCGCGCGGCGATGCGCTCCATCCTGTCTGAACTTGTCCGTCAAGAGCGTTTAGTCGCAATTGAAGAGTTCAGCGTCGAAGCGCCCAAGACCAAGCAGGTAGCTGCTAAGCTGAAAGAGCTCAACCTTGAGAAAGTGTTGATCGTCACTGAAGAAATGGACGAAACGCTCTATCTAGCCGCACGCAACCTTCCCCACGTTGACGTGGTGGATGTCGCGGCAGCTGACCCGGTGAGCCTGGTTGCCTTTGATAAGGTCCTGGTCACCGTCTCCGCCCTGCGTAAATTCGAGGAGAAGCTGGCATGAACCAGGAACGCGTATTCAAGGTTCTGCTTGGACCGCACGTGACCGAAAAGGCCGCGATGGCTGCAGAGCGCAACCAGTACGTTTTCAAGGTGGCATCTGATGCTACCAAGCCCGAGATCAAGAAAGCCGTTGAAATACTGTTCGGCAAACAGGTCGGCAGCGTTCAGGTGTTGAACGTTAAGGGTAAAACCAAGCGTACTGCACACGGCGTTGGCCTGCGTAAGGGTTACCGCAAAGCTTATGTGACCCTGGCTGCGGGTGAAACGCTCGAAGACTTCTCTGGCGCCGAATAAGGGCAGGAGTACGGATAATGGCAATCGTCAAGACCAAACCCACATCCGCCGGTCGTCGCCACGTCGTCAAGATCGTTGGCGAGGAACTGTACAAAGGCCGTGCGTATGCGCCGCTTTTGGAAAAACAGTCCAAGTCCGGTGGCCGTAATAATAACGGTCGCATCACCACCCGCCACGTGGGCGGTGGTCACCGTCAGCACTACCGTTTGATCGACTTCAAGCGCACCAAAGATGGCATTCCAGCCACTGTTGAGCGTCTTGAACACGATCCGAACCGTAGCGCGCATATTGCACTATTGAAATATGCAGATGGCGAGCGTCGTTACATCATTGCACCGAAAGGTGTCAGCGCGGGTGACGTGCTGGAATCTGGTGTCAACGCGCCCATCAAAAAAGGCAATGCCTTGCCGCTGCGCAACATTCCGCTTGGTTCTACCGTTCACGGTATCGAACTGAAGCCGGGTAAAGGCGCGCAGATTGCTCGCAGTGCCGGTACTAGCGCTCAGCTGGTTGCTCGTGAAGGTAACTACGCCACCTTGCGTCTTCGCTCTGGCGAAATGCGTAAGATCTTGGCTGAGTGCCGCGCAACACTGGGTGAAGTGAGCAACTCCGAGCACAGCCTGCGTCAACTTGGCAAGGCCGGTGCGAAGCGCTGGAGAGGCGTGCGTCCGACTGTTCGCGGTGTCGCGATGAACCCGGTAGACCACCCGCACGGTGGTGGTGAAGGCCGCACTAGTGGTGGTCGTCACCCGGTATCCCCATGGGGCGTACCGACTAAGGGTCACAAGACGCGTAAGAACAAGCGCACCGACAAGCTGATTACCCGTCGTCGTAACAAGACGCGTTAATCGAAATTGCCAAGAACTTAAGAGGTAACGGCTGTGCCACGTTCACTAAAGAAAGGTCCCTTCATTGACCTTCATCTTTTGAAGAAGGTAGAGGCTGCAGTGGAGAAGAACGACCGTAAACCGATCAAGACCTGGTCGCGTCGTTCGATGATCCTGCCCAACATGGTAGGTCTGACTATTGCGGTCCATAACGGACGCCAGCATGTCCCGGTGCACGTCTCCGAGGAAATGGTGGGTCATAAACTTGGCGAATTCGCTGCTACTCGCACATATCGCGGGCATGTTGCGGACAAGAAAGCCAAACGGTAAGCCAGAGAGGATTTAGAGATGGAAGTCACAGCTAAGCTGAGTGGCGCTGCTTTATCCGCACAGAAGGCCCGTTTGGTGGCTGACCAGGTGCGCGGTAAACCGGTCGCCGAAGCTATTGACCTGCTGACCTTCTCACCGAAGAAGGCTGCCAAACTGGTCAAGAAAGTGCTTCAGTCCGCCATCGCGAATGCGGAAGAAAATAACGGCATGGACATCGACGAGCTGCGTGTCTCGACCATCTGCGTCGATGAGGGCATGACGCTCAAGCGTATCAAGCCGCGCGCCAAAGGCCGTGCGGATCGTATCTTGAAGCGCACCTGCCACATCACCGTCAAGGTAGCCGAGAAGTAGGAGTCGACCAGATGGGTCAGAAAGTCAATCCAACAGGCATTCGACTGGGCATCGTCAAAGACCATGCTTCTGTCTGGTATGCCGAGCGCGGCGCCTATGCCGATAAGCTCAATAACGATCTCGAAGTGCGCAGCTTCCTGGAAGAGCGTCTTAAAAGCGCTTCCGTAAGCCGCATTCACATCGAGCGTCCGGCTAACAACGCCCGCATCACCATTCACACTGCCCGTCCGGGTATCGTGATCGGTAAAAAAGGTGAAGATGTCGACCGTCTGCGTCGCGATCTTACCGAAATGATGGGCGTTCCGGTTCATGTGAACATCGAAGAAGTTCGCAAGCCAGAGCTGGATGCCAAGCTAGTCGCTGCTAACGTAGCGGGTCAGCTTGAGCGTCGCGTCATGTTCCGTCGTGCCATGAAGCGCGCGGTACAGAACGCAATGCGTCTTGGCGCTGGCGGCATCAAGATTCAGCTGTCAGGTCGTCTTGGTGGTGCCGAAATCGCACGTACCGAATGGTACCGCGAAGGTCGCGTTCCGCTGCACACTCTGCGTGCGGACATCGACTACGCCACTTACGAAGCTCACACCACCTATGGCGTCATCGGCGTTAAAGTGTGGATCTTCAAGGGCGAAATCCTCGGCGGTATCGAGGAAGTGCGTGCCAAGGCTAAGCAACAGCAGCCTGCCGGCAACGCGCCCAAGAAGAAAGGTTCCAGGTAAGGGGAGAGCGAGTCGATGTTACAGCCCAAGCGTATGAAATTCCGCAAGATGATGAAAGGCCGCAACCGTGGCCTAGCGCATCGCGGAAGCAAGATCAGCTTCGGGGAGTACGGTCTGAAAGCTACTGGTCGCGGCCGCATCACTGCGCGTCAGATCGAAGCCGGCCGTCGTGCGATCACACGTCACGTTAAGCGTGGCGGTAAAATCTGGATCCGCGTTTTCCCTGATAAGCCGATTTCCAAGAAGCCGCTCGAAGTTCGTATGGGTAAAGGTAAAGGTTCTGTTGAGTACTGGGTAGCCCAGATCCAACCGGGTCGGGTCCTGTACGAAATTGAAGGCGTATCCGAAGAGCTGGCCCGTGAAGCGTTTGAACTGGCCGCACAGAAGATGCCCTTATCCACCACCTTTGCGAAACGGACGGTGATGTGATGAAAGCCCAGGAAATTCGTGAAAAGTCAGCAGGAGAGCTCAAAGAGCAGCTCCTCGAGCTACTCCGCGAGCAGTTTAACCTGCGCATGCAGAAGGCCACTGGCCAACTGAGCCAGACTCATCTGCTCAAGCAGGTCCGTCGGGATATCGCCCGCGTTAAGACTGTGCTCAACGAGAAGGCAGGTGATTGAGATGGCCGAAGAGAAAAAAACCCGTACGCTCACCGGTAAGGTGGTGAGCGACAAGATGGATAAATCCATCGTCGTTATGATCGAGCGTCGTGAACGTCACCCGATCTACGGAAAATACGTTAAGCGCTCCACCAAGCTGCACGCCCATGATGAGGCGAACCAGGCTAAGGCAGGCGATACGGTTTCCATTCAGGAGTGCCGTCCGCTTTCCAAAAAGAAAGCCTGGACGCTGGTCGAGGTGGTTGAGCAGGCTAAGGGTTAATTACCTAAAGTCTGCCGATCAGTGCAGTCAGATTAGGTTTGGAGAAAACCGATGATTCAGACTCAGACAATGCTGGATGTCGCCGACAACAGCGGAGCGCGCCGGGTGCAGTGCATCAAGGTGCTAGGCGGTTCACACCGTCGCTACGCCCGCGTTGGTGACGTCATTAAGGTAACGGTGAAAGAAGCTATTCCGCGTGGCAAGGTCAAAAAAGGCCAAGTCATGAAAGCGGTAGTGGTTCGCACCCGTAGTGGCGTCCGTCGTAGTGACGGTTCGCTGATCCGTTTCGATGGAAATGCGGCGGTTTTGTTGAATAACACCAACGAACAGCCGATCGGCACGCGCATCTTCGGGCCGGTTACTCGTGAGCTTCGTAATGAGAAGTTCATGAAGATCATTTCCCTAGCGCCTGAAGTGCTGTAAGGAGCGAGGCGGATATGCAAAAGATCAAACGTGACGATGAAGTCATCGTCATCGCCGGGAAGGATAAAGGCAAACGTGGTACCGTTAAGCGGGTATTAGAAAACCGCTTCGTGGTATCGGGTGTGAACATGATTAAACGTCACACCAAGCCGAATCCCATGGCGGGAAATCAGGGCGGTATCGTCGAGCGTGAGGCTCCGATTCACGCGTCCAACGTAGCCATCTTCAATTCGGAGACCGGTAAGGCGGATCGCGTCGGCTTCCAAGTTAAGGAAGACGGTACCAAGGTACGTATCTACAAGTCGACGCAGACGCAGATCGACGCCTAACGCGAGTCGGGTAGCAAAATGGCGAACTTGAAAGAACGTTATCAAAACGAGGTCGTAGCTCAACTCAAAGAGCAGTTCAGCTACAACAACGTTATGCAGATACCACGGATCACGAAAGTGACTCTGAACATGGGTATCGGTGAAGCGGTTAGTGATAAAAAGCTGATCGACAATGCCGTCGGTGACCTGGAGAAATTGTCCGGTCAAAAGCCGCTGGTGACCAAAGCACGTAAGTCCATCGCGGGCTTCAAGGTGCGCGAAGGTTGGCCGATTGGTGTCAAGGTAACGCTGCGCGGTGAGCGTATGTGGGACTTTTTGAACCGTCTGGTTAACATTGCGATTCCTCGCGTGCGTGACTTCCGTGGTCTTAACCCGAAGTCTTTTGACGGTCGCGGCAACTACTCCATGGGTGTGCGTGAGCAGATCATCTTCCCGGAGATCGAGTATGATAAAATCGATCGCATTCGGGGGCTGGACGTCACTATCACTACTACTGCCAACACCGACGAGGAAGGTCGTGCGCTGCTAGCGTCACTGAACTTCCCGTTTAAGAAATAAGGGTTGGATCATGGCTAAGAAAAGTATGGTAGAGCGTGAGCTCAAGCGTACGCAGCTGGTCGAGAAGTATGCGGCCAAGCGTACTGAGCTCAAGGCAATCATCTCAAGCGTGAATACGTCTGAGGAAGAGCGCTTCGAGGCGACGCTGAAGCTGCAGCAACTGCCGCGCGACTCAAGCCCGGTACGTCAGCGTAACCGCTGCCGCATCACGGGTCGTCCGCACGGTTTTTACAACAAGTTCGGCCTTGGCCGCAACAAGCTGCGTGAAGCCGCCATGCGTGGCGACGTCCCTGGTCTGAAAAAGTCCAGCTGGTAACGCCACGTAGAATCATCAGGAGCGCACATTAAATGAGCATGCAAGACACTCTGGCGGATATGTTTACCCGTATCCGCAATGCGCAGATGGCCACCAAGGAGACGGCAGTCATGCCGTCTTCCAAGTTGAAAGTGGAAGTGGCCCGCGTGCTAAAGGAAGAAGGCTACATTACCGACTTTGCGGTTGATGAAGGCGTTAAGCCTGCACTAACCGTGACTCTCAAGTACTTTGAGGGTAAGCCGGTCATTGAGCACATTCAGCGGGTTTCCAAGCCGTCTTTGCGTCAGTACAAGGGCAAGGACAACCTGCCCAAGGTTGCCGATGGTCTGGGCATCGCGATTGTCACCACCTCTAATGGTGTCATGACCGCTCGTGCCGCACGCCAGGCGGGTGTAGGTGGCGAAGTCATCTGCACCGTATTCTAGGAGGCTGGAATGTCCCGCATAGCGAAATATCCGGTTAAAGTGCCTGCTGGTGTCGAGATCAAAATCGATGCTAGCCAGCTGACCGCCAAAGGCGGCCAAGGCACGCTGTCACTGCCCATTCACCAGGACGTGGTGATTGGTCAAGAAGATGGCCAGCTGACCTTCGCCCCGAGCGAATCTGCCAAGAGCTGGGCAATGGCCGGTACTACCCGCGCCTTGGTTCAGAACCTGGTAACGGGCGTATCCGAGGGTTTCACAAAAACTCTCGAAATTGTTGGCGTCGGTTATCGTGCCCAAGCTAAGGGCCAGACGCTCAATCTTTCACTGGGCTTCTCGCACCCGGTCGACTACGAACTGCCGAAAGGTGTCACAGCGGAAACGCCGAAAAACACCGTGATCGTGCTGAAAAGCGCGGATAAGCAGATGCTCGGTCAGTGCGCCGCGGAAATCCGCGCTTTCCGTCCGCCTGAGCCGTATAAAGGCAAGGGTGTTCGGTACGCCGACGAGCAGGTGCGTCGCAAAGAAGCCAAGAAGAAGTAAGGCAGGGTTATGAACGCGAAGAAAGAATCTCGTCTCCGTCGTGCCCGCCGTGCTCGCGCCAAGATCCGCGAGCTGGGCGTGTATCGCCTGTGCGTCAACCGTACCCCGCGTCACATCTACGCGCAGATTATCTCGCCGGATGGTGGCAAAGTGTTGGCCAGCGCTTCAACGCTGGACAAAGCACTGCGCGAGGGTGCGACCGGTAACTCAGATGCGGCCTCCAAGGTCGGTGCTCTGATTGCTGAACGCGCTAAAGAAGCAGGCATCACCCAGGTGGCCTTCGACCGTGCTGGCTTTAAGTATCACGGTCGCGTCAAGGCTCTGGCCGACGCCGCTCGTGAAGGCGGCCTGGAATTCTAAAGGGTTTTACGATGGCGAAGAACGAACAGCAAAACGGTGATCTGCAAGAGAAGTTAGTGCAGGTTAACCGCGTCGCCAAGGTGGTCAAGGGTGGTCGTATTTTCGGCTTCACCGCGCTGACCGTCGTAGGTGATGGTAAAGGTCGTGTTGGTTTCGGTCGTGGCAAGGCGCGTGAAGTGCCGGTCGCAATTCAGAAAGCAATGGACCAGGCTCGTCGCAACATGGTCAAGGTTAACCTTGCAGGCAACACGCTGCAGTACCCTGTGAAAGCCCGTCACGGTGCTTCCAAGGTCTACATGCAGCCAGCCTCCGAAGGTACCGGTATCATCGCCGGTGGTGCTATGCGCTCTGTATTAGAGCTTGCTGGCGTCCACGATGTACTGGCCAAGTGCTACGGTTCCACCAACCCGGTTAACGTGGTACGAGCGACTGTTAAAGGTCTCTCTGCTATGCATGCACCGGAAGACATCGCCGCCAAGCGCGGTCTGTCTGTCGACGCGATCACGGGGTAAGGCACCATGGCAGCAACGATCAAGGTTACCCAGATCCGCAGCACCATCGGCGTTTTGCCCAAGCACAAGGCTACTATGAAAGGCCTGGGCCTGCGTCGCATCGGTCACTCGGTTGAACTGGAAGACACCCCTGCCGTTCGCGGCATGATCCACAAGGTAAATTACCTTGTGCGTGTTGAGGGAGAGTAATCCATGAAACTTAATACCTTAAGCCCGGCCCCGGGCTCCAAACCCGCTGAAAAGCGCGTTGGTCGTGGTATCGGTTCCGGTCTTGGTAAGACCGGCGGCCGTGGTCACAAAGGTCAGAAATCACGCAGTGGCGGTAGCGTCAAGCCTGGTTTCGAAGGCGGTCAGATGCCCATGCAGCGTCGTTTGCCGAAATTCGGTTTTACGTCTGCTAAATCATTGGTCTCTGAAGAAATACGCCTGGCTGAACTTGCCAAGGTTTCCGGTGACGAAGTCACTATGGAAACACTGAAGCAAGCCAACGTGCTGAAGGATGCAACGCTACACGCGAAAATCATCCTTTCAGGCGAACTGAACAAGGCAGTTACCGTTCGTGGAATCAAGGTCACCAAAGGTGCCCGTGAAGCGATCGAAGCTGCTGGCGGCAAGGTAGAGGACTAAATGGCCAAGTCAGGAAATATGCCGGCGATGGGCAGCGGTCTGAGTGAACTGTGGGCGCGTTTGCGCTTCGTGCTCCTCGCCATCGTGGTGTACCGTATCGGTGCCCACATTCCCGTTCCCGGTATCAATCCTGACCAGCTTGCTGCCTTGTTTAGGGAGCAACAGGGCACCATCCTGGGCATGTTTAACATGTTCTCGGGTGGCGCCCTGGAGCGCATGAGCGTCCTCGCTTTGGGCATAATGCCTTATATTTCTGCGTCGATTATCATGCAGCTGATGACTGCGGTCTCACCCCATCTTGAACAGCTCAAGAAGGAAGGTGAGTCCGGCCGCCGCAAGATTAGCCAGTACACCCGCTACGGCACGGTGATACTGGCTCTTGTCCAGGCTACCGGTATGTCGGTCGGTCTGGCTAGCCAAGGCATCGCTTACAGCGCTGACTTCAGCTTCTATTTCACCGCCGTGATTACGTTTGTGTCAGGCGCGGTGTTTATGATGTGGCTAGGTGAGCAGATTACCGAGAAGGGCATCGGCAACGGTATTTCGTTGCTGATCTTCGCTGGTATCGTCGCTGGGCTGCCCAGTGCCGTGGGGCAAGCGTTTGAACTTGCTCGTAACGAAGGGGCCTGGAATGTCCTTCCGCTGTTAGCGCTGTCAGTGCTAGGTATTGCCACCGTCGCGTTTGTGGTGTTCATTGAGCGCGGTCAACGCCGCTTGAAAGTGAACTACCCACGTCGCCAGGTTGGCAACAAGATGTATGCAGGCCAAAGCAGCTACCTGCCTTTGAAAGTGAATATGGCGGGTGTTATTCCTGCGATCTTCGCGTCCAGTATCCTACTCTTCCCGGCTTCTATTGGTCAGTGGGTAGGTGCAGGTGAAGGTATGGAGTGGTTACAGCGTGCATCACAAGCATTAGCCCCTGGGCAACCGCTTTACATCTTGCTTTTCGCGGCGGCAGTGGTATTCTTCTGCTTCTTTTACACAGCGCTGGTCTTCAATCCGAAGGATGTAGCTGACAATTTGAAAAAGTCAGGTGCGTTCCTGCCGGGCATTCGCCCCGGCGAGCAGACCGCTCGCTATATCGACAAAGTCATGACGCGTCTGACTTTGTTCGGTGCCCTGTATATCACTGCGGTTTCCTTGATGCCCCAGTTCCTGATCGTTGCGTGGAATGTGCCATTCTTTTTTGGCGGCACCTCGCTCCTGATCGTGGTGGTGGTCATCATGGACTTCATGGCTCAGGTGCAGTCACACCTCATGTCGCATCAGTATGACTCGGTGATGAAGAAGTCCAACCTGAAAGGCTACGGTAGCGGCGGCATCATGCGCTGAGGCGCCGCCTTACGATTGGCGCGCCGCGAGCCGTTTTTGGAGAAAGAACGATGAAAGTTCGAGCTTCCGTAAAGAAAATGTGCCGTAACTGTAAGATCATTCGTCGCAATGGCGCTGTTCGCGTCATCTGCATCGAACCACGGCACAAGCAGCGTCAGGGTTAATTCCTACGTTGTTTTAAGTGGGTGTTCGGCATACCCCTTGCCTTAGGGCATTTAAAGGGGTATGCTGTTGCGCCTTTTGTAGATGAATAAACGAGCAAGCCGCTCAAATTTCGGAGTAAGCTGATGGCCCGTATTGCAGGCGTCAATATCCCGGACAACAAGCATGCGGCGATCTCGCTGACCTATATCTTCGGGATTGGCCGTACTCGCGCGCAGCATATCTGTGCTGCTGCCGGTATCGCGCTGACTACCAAGATCCAGGACCTATCTGGCGAAGAGCTGGATACCCTGCGTTCTGAAGTTGGTAAGTACACCGTAGAAGGCGACCTTCGTCGTGATGTTACGCTGAACATTAAGCGTCTCATGGACTTAGGCTGCTACCGTGGTCTGCGTCATCGTCGTAGTCTTCCGCTGCGTGGTCAGCGGACCAAGACTAACGCGCGCACCCGTAAGGGCCCGCGTAAGCCGATCCGCAAATAACACGCACGTTCTGGCGTAAAGACAGGAATAGACATCAACATGGCTAACCCGCGTAGTAACCGTAAAAAGGTTAAAAAGCAGGTAGTGGACGCCGTTGCGCATATCCATGCCTCTTTTAACAACACGATCGTGACGATCACAGACCGCCAGGGCAATGCTCTTTCTTGGGCAACTGCCGGTGGTTCGGGTTTTCGTGGTTCTCGCAAGAGCACCCCGTTCGCTGCTCAAGTAGCAAGCGAGCGTGCAGCGACTGCTGCAGCCGAGTATGGTGTGAAAAACGTAGACGTACTGGTTAAAGGCCCAGGTCCCGGTCGTGAATCCGCCGTGCGCGCACTCAATGCCGCAGGCTTCCGCGTGCAAAGCATCGTAGACGCGACGCCCATTCCCCATAATGGCTGCCGTCCGCCTAAGAAACGCCGCGTTTAAGGAGACAGATTCATGGCTCGTTATATTGGACCGAAGTGCAAACTGTCTCGTCGTGAAGGCACCGATCTCTTTTTGAAGAGTGGCGTGACTCCCTTCGAGAAAAAGTGTAAATCCGAGCAAATCCCGGGTGTACACGGCCAGCGTCGTCAGCGTCTTTCAGACTACGGCTTGCAGCTTCGTGAGAAGCAAAAAGTACGTCGCATGTATGGCGTACTCGAAAAACAGTTCCGTAACTACTACAAAGAAGCTGCTCGCCTGAAAGGTGCGACCGGTGAAGTATTGTTGCAGTTGCTTGAATCCCGACTGGATAACGTCGTCTACCGTATGGGTTTCGGCTCGACTCGCTCTGAAGCGCGTCAGCTCGTTAGCCACAAGGCGATTTCCGTGAACGGCCGCACCGTTAACGTTGCTTCCTACCAAGTGAAGCCGGGTGACGTTGTTGCTATTCGCGAAAAGGCGAAGAATCAGGCACGTATTCAAAACGCGTTGACCATTGCGGCCAACCGTGGCGATATCCTCTGGATTGAAATCGACGCCAAGAAGATGGAAGGCACTTTCAAGGCTCTGCCTGAACGCGGTGACCTGACTGCCGACATCAACGAAAACCTGATCGTCGAGCTGTACTCCAAGTAAGCGGCGTTAATTAATCTGCTTCTTGAAGCCTGGGCGGGATAGCAAAGCTAACCGCCCAGATGCTCTTGAGTACGGTTCTTAAGAACTCAGTATCCGTTTGGCAGCCTGAAAGGTGTTCATATGCAGCGTTCAGTGACAGAGTTTCTTCGTCCTCGCGACATCAAGGTCGAAGAAATCAGCGCACATCATGCCAAAATCGTTCTCGAACCGTTCGAGCGTGGTTTTGGTCACACCCTGGGGAATGCACTGCGTCGCATTCTGCTTTCGTCTATGCCCGGCGCTGCCGTGGTAGAGGCTGAAATTGCGGGTGTAGAGCACGAGTACAGTGCGCTCGAAGGGGTGCAGGAAGATGTCATCGAAATCCTCCTGAACTTGAAAGATGTTGCGATCAAGATGCACAGCCGCGATGAGGCGGTGCTCTCGCTGAACAAGCAGGGCCCAGCCGTCGTCACTGCTGGCGACATTGCGCTTGATCATAGCGTCGAAATCGTCAACCCGGACCACGTCATTGCACACGTCAATGAAGGTGCCGAGCTGAAAATTCAGCTTAAGGTAGCGCTGGGTCGTGGCTACGAACCGGCTGACGCCCGTGGCTCTGATGAAGAGACCCGTGCTATTGGCCGCCTGCAGCTGGATGCCACCTTCAGCCCTGTCCGCCGCGTTTCCTACTCGGTTGAAGCCGCTCGTGTTGAGCAGCGCACCGACCTCGATAAGCTGATTATCGATCTGGAAACCGACGGTACTTTGGATCCGGAAGAGGCTATCCGTCGCAGTGCGACCATTCTGCAAGAGCAGCTGGCCGCCTTCGTCGACCTTGAAGCTGATAAAGAGCAGGAAGTCGAAGAGGAAGAAGATCACGTTGATCCAATCCTATTGCGCCCCGTAGACGATCTTGAGTTGACCGTTCGCAGCGCGAACTGCCTAAAAGCCGAGAATATTTACTATATCGGTGATCTTATCCAGCGCACAGAAGTTGAGCTGTTGAAGACACCGAACCTCGGTAAAAAATCCTTGAATGAAATCAAGGACGTTTTGGCGGCGCGCGGCTTGTCCCTCGGCATGCGGTTGGAAAATTGGCCGCCCGCTAGCCTGAAGGACGACAAGGCCACCGCGTGAGTGTCGACTTGAGTCCCAGTTTGGTAAGGAATTACAACCATGCGTCATCGTAAGAGTGGTCGTCATCTGAATCGCACCAGCTCGCATCGTCAGGCCATGTTCAAGAACATGTCTGTCTCGCTGGTCGAACATGAAGTCATCAAGACAACCCTGCCCAAGGCCAAGGAACTGCGTCGCGTTATCGAGCCGCTGATCACCTTAGCCAAGCAGGATAGCGTTGCGAACCGTCGTTTGGCGTTCTCTCGCACACGTTCCAAAGAAGCCGTTGGCAAGCTGTTCAATGAGCTGGGTCCGCGTTACGCCGAGCGTCCGGGTGGCTACATCCGTATTCTCAAGTGCGGTTTCCGCACCGGCGACAACGCGCCTATGGCGTACGTTGAGCTAGTAGACCGTCCGGTTGCTGAAGAAGCCGCTGCTGAAGAGTAAATCTTTAGTTGCTGCCTCTTTAAAGCAGAATGAAAACCGACCCAGCTGGGTCGGTTTTTTTTATGCCTGGCGTATCGAGTAATGCCGCTATAAACGTTAAATTGTCCGACGAGCGTGCTAGTCTAGAGTGAATTGACGGGGCCATTGGCGCTGCAGTTGTTTACCCTTGGGAACTGATTCATGGCGCATTATTCAATGCGGGGGTGTACGCGTGCAGGCCGAGGAAGAAGTGTGCGTCTCGTTTCCAGCGTAAATGAATCATCAAGGGGCAGACATGGTGACGAGGGGAGTAAACGATAACAAGGCGTCGAGGGCATGGCTAGCGGTAACGATGTTACTGCTATTGATCATCACCACCTCGACCGTGCAGGCGAATCCACGTTACGCAGGTATTGTGGTCGACCTTGATAACGGTGAAGTTTTATACGCAGAAAATGTGGATGCACCGCGTTATCCTGCTTCGCTGACCAAAATGATGACGCTGTACATGACCTTTGAAGCGCTGGAAAGTGGCACTTTAACGCTCAATGAGCCCCTCGCTGTTTCTGCCCAGGCCGCGGCCATGCCCGCTACCAAATTATGGCTTTCTGCGGGCAGTACGATTCCTGTCGATACCGCTATCCGCGCCCTGGCTGTGCGTTCGGCGAATGATGTCGCCGTTGTGGTGGCTGAAGCGTTGGGCGGTAGCGAGCAGCGCTTTGCGCGGCTTATGACCGAAAAGGCGCGAGAGTTAGGTATGACAGCCACGACCTTCCGCAACGCCTCGGGACTTCCTGATGACCAGCAAATTACCTCCGCGCGGGACATGCTCACGCTCTCGGTGCGTGTCATGCAGGATTTTCCACAGTATTACCATTACTTCGGTCTTCAGGAATTTACTTATCGCGACAAGCGCCACACCAGTCATAATCGGCTGGTGCGCGACTACCCTGGCGCTGATGGCTTAAAAACCGGCTTTATTCGTGCCTCTGGTTTTAACGTCGCGACGACTGCCGTGCATGATGGCCGGCGGCTGGTTGCCATTGTGATGGGAGGGTTTAGCTCTTCATCGCGTGATACTCATATGGCCGATTTACTCGACCGAGGCTTTATGCGCGCTGAGCTGCGCGATCAGCGTACATGGGTCGCCAATACCAGTTTTTCTCAGGAGTTTATGGGGTTTGGTGGTTCTACACCTCCCGTGGCACCCCCCAAGGCGCCAACACCTGCGCCAAGCCAAATGCTTGCCAGTATTGAAACGACCACGCTGTCACCTGCCCCTAATACCAGCGTAGACGAGCAACTGGCCACGATCACCGTTGAAGGCCCGGCCGAGGCGTCCCGCGCGTCTAACGCTGACCCTTTGCAGGACTTTATTCAAAGTGAGCGCTTGGTGGAAGCTCCCCCGGCCGGCGCCTGGGGTATCCAGGTGGGTGCATTTAGCCAGCAAGGGCAGGCTCAACAGCTGGCCCAACAAGCGGCCCAACGCTTAACGCAAAACTTGGCCGGGCGCGTGGAGGTGGATACACTTGAAGGCCAGACGCCGGTATACCGTGCTCGCCTGGTGGCTTTGGATGAGCATCGCGCCCGTGAAGCCTGCCGTGAACTACAACTGCAAGGCATGGAGTGCATGGTGGTCAACGCAAGCCTTTAAGCCTTGTTTTAAATGTCAAAAAACCCCACCAGCTTTTATGAGCTGGTGGGGTTTTTTTATGGTTGATGTCACGACCCACAACGGCTTTTCACCAGTGCACACGTACGCGCGCAATCGCTTAGGCTAGGCAAAGGCGTACGCGTTCATTGCCAGCACGCCATGCTCAACGCTGCGGTGGAGCGGTGTGACATCATCGCCTGCGCCCATGGCTACCAGTAACGGCTGAAAATGCTCGGGCGTTGGATGGTTCCTGCTCGCTTCGGGGGCCGTTTGCCAGGCAAGCAACGCCTCACGGTCATTGTTCACAAGCTGAGTATCGACCCACTCTGCAAAAGCGCCGACCCAGTTGGGCATCGGGTTATCAAGCGGCATGGTTTCGTAAAGGTTATGGGTCAGGCTGCCCGACCCGATCACTAGAATACCTTCTTCACGCAGTGGCGCCAGGCGCTTACCCAGCTCAACGAGCTTGTCGTTAGACCAACGCACAGGCAGCGATAGCGTAACGACAGGAATATCCGCCTTGGGAAACATCAGCGAAAGAGGTGCCCAGGTGCCGTGGTCAAACCCTCGTTCCACTTCTGAGGCCCCCAGTAATTTGGCCAAGCGGTTGGCCAGTGCAGGCTCGCCAGGTGCCGGGTACTGCTGCTCGAACAGTTCGCGGGGAAAGCCGCCGAAGTCATGAAGGGTTTCTGGCGAAGGGCTGTTACTGACTTTCAGCGTCTGACTTTCCCAGTGCGCCGAAACCACAATGATCGCCTTGGGCGTCAGTCGCTTGCCCAGCGAACGTAAAAAGTGATGGGCAGGCGTAGGGGTGAGGATCAGCATGGGAGAGCCGTGGGATATAAAAAGACTGGGTAGCATAACAACGTCTCCTGGCAGAAGGCCCTGGCAGTGACCAGGGCGCGAGCAAAGGCATGGCGGAGAAAAGGTGATAGATAAACTCGTTTGGGTGCGCCTAACGCGATTAGCTAACGCGGCGGTTCAGTGTAAAGCTGCCGCCGCCTAAACCTGCCTGCACGAGCAGGGCAACGGTCCAGAATGCCGGGAACTCCCAACCACCGCCAGCGTTGGTAAACGCCCAGCCGTTGCCAAGATGCACGGACGTAGCACCCAGCAGCAGAGGAATCATTGCAAGGCTAATCCAGCGCGTATAAATACCCAGAATCAAGGCCAGGCCGCCGCCAACTTCTCCCAGAATCGTTAAGTAGGCTATAACGCTTGGTAGGCCCAGTGACTCAAAGTAGGCGACCGTGCCCGGCAGGGTAAACACAAACACCTTGGTCAGGCCATGGGCGAGTGCCATCACGCCAAGTGATAGTCGCAGCAGAGCGATGGCGTGGGGTTGAAGGTTCGTGCTCATGGTGGAAGAAGATGCATTCATGGGGTATCTCCATTGGGCAGTGCTGAAAGTTCAATGGGGACACTTTACGTTCATTGACGGCAGAGATAATCCACGCGTACCAAACATCACTGTTGCGAAATAGGCGACAATCCCATCTCCTGCTCCCAGTAAGGCGGGCTACCCCAGGCGTCCGTTAACAACTCAATAAACCGCTCTACCTTGGCAGGTAAAAAGCGTCGCGCAGGGTAAATGGCATGAATATCCAGCATCTTGGGGGGGATGTGCGGCAGTACCTGAACCAGCCGCCCAGCGATAATGCTCTCCGTTACCAAAAAGCTGGGTTGATGAGCGATACCGATGCCTGCCTCGGCGGCATGGGTTAAAACATCGCCATTGTTGCTTTCAAGCGGGCCTTGGGGTGTCAGTGTCATATGTTCAAAACGCCAGTTGCTATTGGCTAAATCGCTGCGGTAACGCAGGCAGCGGTGGTGCGCAAGCGCCTCTGCATTTGCCGGCACGCCATGGGTTTCAAGGTACGCCGGAGATGCGCAAAACAGCATTTGACAGCGCGTCAGGCGCCTGGCGATCAGGCTTGAGTCGGGCAGGTTGCCAATACGAATGGCCACATCGTAGCCCTCTTCGAGAAGATCCACGCGGCGGTCACCTAAATCCAGGCGTACATCCAGGCCAGGATATGCCACCATAAAGCGCGCCACCAGCGGGGAGAGGTGGCGCATGCCAAAACTCATGGGGCCGTTGATGCGTAAACGGCCGCTTATTTCAGAAATGCCGCTGCCTACGTCGGCGGCAGCCTCATCAAGGGCCTGTAAAATCGCTTGGGCATGCGCAAGGTAGCGCTCGCCCTCGGCGGTTAAATGCAGGCGCCGCGTGGTGCGCTGAATAAGCCGCACCCCGAGCGTCTCTTCAAGGGCCATGACAACGCGTGATACCCGCGTGCGGGAAAGATCCAACGCCTCAGCGGCCCGCGTGTAGCTGCCAAGCTCGGCAACTTTGACAAAAGCGGCAATATGGTCGAGCTGGTTCATGGCCGAGCCAACGCCCGTGCGGCCTGGTAAGGGTCAGGCTGGCCACAAATGGCGGAGATAACCGCCAAGCCATTGGCACCGGCTGCAACGACCTGCTGGGCGTGTTCAGCCTTGAGCCCGCCAATGGCCACGCTTGGCAAGGTGCAGGCCGCGGCTAATTGAGCCAGGCCTTCAAACCCCAACGGTTTAGCATGGTCCTGCTTGCTTTGGGTGGTAAACACCGGGCCCAGGCCCACGTAGTCGAGCAGGGCCACGGGGGCTGCGTGAAGCTGCTCAAGCGTATTAATCGAAAGCCCGATAATTGCCTCTGGCCCCATGGCTGCCCGTGCCTCTTGAACCGCTGTATCGCTTTGGCCGACATGCAGCCCATCGGCGCCGCTTTGCAAGGCAACGTTCAAGCGGTCATTAATCACCAGCGGTACCCCGCTACCCGCCAGGGCGGCTTTCAAACGCTTGGCCTGTTCAATCATGTCGGTATCGCTTGCGTGTTTATCGCGCAGTTGAACAAAGCTGACGCCCCCTTTGACGGCCTCAATCACGGTGCGCTCTAGCCCTGCGGCTTTACAGAGTTGAGCGTCAGTGACCAGATAAAGCGAAAGATCAAAACGCATTAGCCTTCCTCCAGCCCGGTAAACTGACGGACGTCTGTAGGTGTTAGCTGATACAAGGCGTCCAACAGGGCTACCTGAAAACTACCCGGGCCTGCCGCCTGTTGTCCAGCGCGGCTACCCGCGATAGCAAAGCTTGTAAGTGCGGCTAACGTGGCGTTCAAGGGAGCTTCGGGGCTGGCCGCTACAAAGGCGGCAACGGTGGCACTTAACGCACAGCCAAGCGTAGTGACACGCGGCATAAGCGCGTGCCCGCCGCTCAGACGCCAGTGCTGAGTGCCATCGGTAATAAAATCCTGAACGCCGGTCATCGCGACAACACAGCGTTGCTGCTTGGCGAGGTTTATGGCAGCCTCACGCGCTTCATCCGTAGAGGCTGTGGCATCCACTCCTCGGCCCGCGTGGGTCAAGCCGGAAAGCGTCATGATTTCTGAGGTATTGCCACGGATCACGCTGGGCTTAAAAGCCAATAGCGTTTGTGAAAGCGTTTGACGGTAGTAAGTGGCGCCCACCGCAACCGGGTCCAATACCCAAGGCGTATTGCTCTCGTTGGCCGTTCTGGCGGCAAGTTGCATACCTTCTGCCCAGTGTGGTGAAGGCGTGCCGATATTGATCGAAAGTGCCCCGGCCAAGCGAGTAAACTCAGCGACTTCCTCAGTTGAATGCAGCATGGCAGGGGAAGCGCCGACAGCCAGCAGGCAGTTAGCTGTGCTGTTCATCGCTACAAAATTGGTAATACAGTGCACTAACGGCGTGGTGCGTTGTACAGCGGAAAGCGCGTCGCTCAGCGGGAGTGATGTCATGGCCACCTCACAGCGTAGATCGGGTGTGATGACACCGCGACTTCCTACGCCGGTATTATCCGGTTCAGGTTCTAAGGGTGCATCTCAGCTTGAGCGTCTCAAGCGCCCCTGTCGTCAGGCTACTATCCTTGCCTTGGGCGGTGCTGTAAAGCGCAGGCGATGTGTAAGGGGAGGCCGGTAGGGTAAGCGGGGCTGGAATAATGGCTGTTCTGCCCTCATGGTATGTCATCACAACGGTATCATGCGGTGTGAAACGGTTAGAGATAGGCTTGTACACGGTATGGTTTTTGTCAAAGATAACCGCTCAATCAATTCATTTAACAGCATAATTCCCCACAAGGAGCCCAAGATGACTTTGCAAGGTGAACAGCATAAAGGCGTTCGTCCGGCCCCTGCGCAAACCCAAGGGTTTCGCTTAAACCATACGATGCTGCGGGCGAAAGACCCCGAGCGTTCATTGGCCTTTTACTCCCAGGTATTTGGCATGCAGGTACTGCGTCGGCTGGATTTCGAAGAGATGCAGTTTTCGCTCTACTTTCTGGCGAACCTGGAAGCCAGCGACCAGGTGCCGGAAGATACCCAGGCGCGTACGGCCTGGACCTTCAGCCAAAAGGGGCTGTTAGAACTTACCCATAACTGGGGCACCGAAGACCAGGACGATTTTGCCTACCACGATGGCAATGCCGAACCGCAGGGCTTTGGACATATCTGCTTTAGCGTACCGGACTTGGAAGCGGCCCAGGCATGGTTTGATGAGCACGATGTAACGTTCATAAAGCGGGCGGACCAAGGCAAAATGCAGGGCGTCATTTTTGTGAAAGACCCGGACGGCTACTGGATCGAAGTTATCCAGGCCGACCTAATGGCGGCGATGGGCGACTGATATGGCACACTTGCTGTTTCGGCTGCGCTACGTTACCGATGAAGAAGCCATGGAAGTCCGCTCACTACTGGCAGAACATGGTTTTGATACCTATGAAACGCAGGCCGGTTTTTTCCGCTTAGGGGTGGACGCGATCTGGCTGCGTGATGAAACCCAGCGTGAGGCGGCCGAAGCAGCACTGGCGGTGTATCAAGCCGAGCGCTTCACCAAGGCTCGGCAAGCGCACGCCGAGGCCGTGAGCCAAGGCGATGCACCTACCTTATGGCGCCGCCTGGCGGCGCATCCCTTTCAGGTCACCCTGGTAATGGTGGCGGTCGTCATGGTGGCACTGCTTACGCTGTTGCCATTTCTTGGCCTGACACGTTAATCAAGCCGCAGGTGCCCGCGTTTTAAGTAGAGCTTGACCCCTTCGCTGCCCGCGCTAAGTTGGGGAGCGGCGCCGGGAGGGTAGCGACACCAGCTGCCCGTCGGGTATTCGGTATCGCCGTCGCACAAGGTGCCTTCCAGAACAAACGCTTCCAGGCCACCGCCCAGCGTTGGGTAGACAATCGTCACGCCCGCCTCCCACCGCTCCAGGCTGGCGCGCTCCTGGTGAAAGGTATGCAGCATTTTATAGGTAATGCCTGGGCGACGGTCCGGCTGCCAAGGTAAACGGTGAGCAGGAACGGCCAGTTGAAGAATGTCATTGGCTGCAAACTGGTGAAGCTTCACCAGGATGAGCGCGCCCTCATCGCCTATGTGCGGGGTGTGGCCCGTACCGATAGGATTGCGCAGATAGGTGCCCGCGGGGTAGCGGCCGTGCTCATCACCGAACACGCCCTCTAGTACAAGGATCTCTTCCCCGCCGTCGTGGGTATGTGCGGTGAACTGGCTGTTGGGCGCGTAGCGTACCAGGCTGGTCGCTCTGGCGACTTCCTCGCCGATGCGATCAAGCATCATGCGTGTGACGCCTGCACTGGGCGAATCGACCCATTGATATTGGTCCGGCGTTACGCAGGCAAAGTGGCTAAAGTCGGCGTTAAGGCGCATGGTGTTGGCTCTTTGCAGTGGGGGGATCGCGGTAGTGCAAGTCTCCTTATCCACCACCCAAAATGCAATGCATAAAAGAGCGCTTTAATGACGAGCCTTTAGGAAGGCTCGTGGTATAAAGGCGGTTTTTTTCAGGGCGTCGCCGCAAGCGTCGTCAGAATATGGTGGGCGGCCTCAATACGTGCCTGGTTGGGATAATTGCGGTTGGCGAGCATCACGATGCCTATTTGCTGGCTGGGTACAAAGGCGACATAGGCGCCAAAGCCATTGGTTGAGCCCGTCTTGTTAAACCACACATCGTCATCTGCCGGTAACGGTGGCTGAAGCTGCCCGGCCTTGTTAGCCTCCAGCACCATCTCCATCGAATTGCCTGCTTGTAGCTGGTCAAGCGACACAGGGTAGGCATAGCGCTCCCAACCGAGGCCTTGGGTCATATCGCCCATGTTGACGTAACCCATCCGGGTTGCTTCCAGTGCTTCGCGCAGCGGTTCATCCACCGCGGAGTTGTCCATGTTGGCGTTAATGAACGCCAGCATATCGGCGCTATTCGACTTTACCCCGTAGGCCTCTGCATCCAGTACGCCGGGGTTCACCCGAATCGGCTCATCCTCTTTTGAGTACCCGAAGGCGTAGTTCGCCTGGGCGTCTTCAGGTACCTGCAAGTAGCTGTGCTCAAGGCCGAGTGCTGAAAACACATGCGCTTCCATCAACTGGGCGTAAGGTTTTCCAAGCCGCTGGGCGGTCAGGTAACCGAGTAATCCAATGCTCGGATTTGAATAGAGTCGATGGGTGCCGGGCGCATACGTCGGTGCCCACTGGCGGTAGTAGGCGACCATGTCGTCTTCGTTGTTGACGCTATCTGGAAACTGCAACGGCAGCCCACCCGCCGTGTAGGTGCCCAGTTCCAATAGGCTGATGTTATCAAAGGCGCTTCCTTCAAGGGCTGGCAGGTACTGGCTGGCGGAGTCAGAAAGTGACAGAGCACCGCTGGCCTGAGCGTAAGCCGCCAGCGTCGCCGTAAACGTCTTGCTGACGGAACCCAGCTCAAACAGCGTATCGGTAGTTACCGGCACGCCAGCCTCTTGATCGGCGACCCCATAATTAAAGTAATAGGGTGTGCCCCTAACGCTCACCGCTACGGCCATGCCCGGGATACTGTGCGCGTCCATCAAGGCTACGATAGTGTCGTTGACCACCGACGCCACCGGCAGACTGCGCGGATCATCATTCGCATAGCCAAAAGCGCTGATAAGAAACGAACCTGCCACAATAAGCGCATTCTTTGCTGTTAACATCTTGTTCATCAGAAAACCCGTTACGTGTTGTTGGTTAACATCGGGTGTTGGCCCCGCTGATTCGTTGCTTACGTTACGGCGAACCGTACAAGGTGACAAACAGCGATATTTTGCATAAGCCATTAGAAAAATTTGGGGGTCTGTGTCGTGCGTCCCTACTTACCACTAAAAGCCCTGCGTGCCTTTGAAGCGTCGGCCAGGCACCTGAGTTTTACCCGAGCGGCTGCCGAGCTATGCGTGACGCAAGCGGCCGTAAGTCATCACGTAAAACTGCTGGAGAGCCAGTTGAAGGTAGCACTGTTCACCCGCCTGCCGCGCGGACTGATGTTAACGCAAGAGGGCGAAATGCTACTGCCGGTCCTCAAGGCGTCGTTTGATCAGATTACGCACACGCTGGATCAATTAGGCGAGCAGAACTACCGGGAGGTATTGAATGTGGGCGCGGTGGGCACGTTCGCCGTCGGCTGGTTGCTGCCCAGGCTTGCTGACTTTCAGGAGCGCTATCCGTTTATTGATCTGCGCCTTTCGACCCATAACAACCGTACGGATATGGCCGCGGAAGGGTTCGACTTTGCTATCCGCTTTGGAACAGGCGCCTGGCACGGTATTGCGGCCCAGCCCTTGTTGCCAGCCTCGCTGTCGGTCATGTGCACGCCTGACATCGCCACCCGGCTAAAGACGCCGGCTGATGTCGTGGGTGAAACATGGCTACGCTCTTATCGCACCGATGAGTGGACGCAGTGGCTACTGGCGGCGGGGTTATCAAGCAGTGTTTCTGTGCCAAGAAGTATCGTGTTTGACTCTTCTATTGCCATGATAGAAGCCGCACAGCAGGGCGTAGGCATCGCCCTGGCACCGCCTTCAATGTTCTCACGCCCGCTCACCAGCGGTGCTTTGGTGCAACCGTTCAGCACCGCGGTGAGTTTAGGCGGGTACTGGCTGACGCGCTTACAGTCGCGGCCAGAAACCCAGGCCATGGCCTGTTTCAGAGAGTGGCTGACCTTAGCAACCAATGCCTAGTGGCTATGGCTATGCTCGCTGTGATCATGACCGTGGTCGTGGTCGTGGTCGTGGTCATGATCGTCATGTGCATGGTCGTGGCCGTCATGCGCATGGTCATCATGGCCCGGCTGGGCCAGTGCTTCGTGCAGCACTACCGCATTGTGGCGCATCATGCCAAGGTAGGTGCTCGCTTCGCCCTCGGAAGAGAGCGCATCGGCATATAGCGTTCCGGCAATCGGCAGGCTCGTCTCTTCAGAAAGCTGCTGAATGACCGCAGGATTGGTCATGTTTTCATGGAACAGGGCTTGTACGTTCTGGTCGTTGATCACGTCCACCAGCTCGGCCATGCTGGCGCCGCTGGGTTCTACTTCGGTCGATAAGCCGGTAGGTGCCAAAAAGTTGACGCCGTAAGCATTCGAGAAGTAGCCAAAGGAGTCGTGGCCAGTAATCACGCTGGTTGAGGCCGGGATTTCGCTGATGAGCTCACGAATTTCAGCATCGACTTCTGCCATGCTGGCCAGGTAGTTATCGGCGTTAGCCCGGTACTCATCGGCGTTAGTTTCATCGGCCTCAATCAACCCATCACGGATGTTGGCAACGTAAATCCGCGTTTGGGCCATATCCTGCCAGGCATGAGGATCAAATTCACCATGCGCATGGTCGTGTCCGTGGTCGTGCCCGTGGTCGTGCCCGTGGTCGTGATTATGGTCATGATCGTGGTCATGCCCGTGGTCGTGTCCATGACCATGGTAGTCGAGCTTGTTAATGCCATCGGTGGCCGTTATCAATGCGCCGTTGTAGCCGCTGGATTCAATGAGCCGCTCCATCCAGCCTTCGAACAGTAGGCCGTTGAACACCACAAGGTCTGCTTCTGTCAGTGCGCGTGCATCGCTTGGGCGAGGGGAGTAGACGTGCGAATCACCGTCAGGCCCCACCAGCGATGTTACTTCAACGTGCTCACCGCCCACGTTCTCGACCATATCGGCCAGGATGGAGAAGCTTGTCACCACCTGAACGCGGTCTGCTGCGATGGCCGCGGGCAGTGCCAACATGGCGGATACGCCAACCAATAAGCGCGAAGATAACCGTAAAGACATACCGACTCCTGTTGAATGATGTTACGTAGATGCCTCAGCATTGAGCGGGGCTGTTTTACGCCTTAGCCGGGCAGCCAGGCTGTGGTAGCGCCCAAACATCGCCGAGAAAAGATAGCCCACGCCGGCCAGCAGAATAATGCTCGGCCCCGAAGGAATATCCAGATGAAAAGAGAGCAGCAAGCCACCGGTACTGGCGACCATGGCGATCACGACCGCAATCGCCATTAGCCCCTCAAGGCGCCTGCTCCAAAAACGCGCGGCGGTGGCGGGCAGCATCATTAAACCCACCGCCATCATCGTGCCCAGCGTTTGAAAGCCCGCCGTCATGTTGAGCACCAGCAAGGCTAAAAACACGCTATGCACCCAGCCGTTGCGGCGGTTTTGGCCGCGTAAAAAAAGCGGGTCCAAACACTCCACCACCAGCGCGCGGAAGATGATCGCCAGGGTCACCAGAATCAGCGTGCTGATGCCTGCAATCAGTAGTAATGCGGTGGAGTTAACGGCCAAAATCGACCCAAACAGAACGTGGGTTAAGTCAACGCTGCTGCCTCCCATCGAGATCAGCATGACCCCCGCCGCCAGCGAGATAATAAAAAAGCTCGCCATGGCCGCATCTTCACGCTGGCCGCCTATCTTCGATACAGCTCCGGCAAGTAGCGCTACCATTAACCCGCACAATACGCCGCCAATGCTCATAATGGGCAGCGAGAACCCGGCCAGTAAAAAGCCGATTGCCACGCCCGGCATAATGGCGTGCGCCAAGGCATCGCCAATCAGGCTCATGCCGCGTAGCACCAGAAAAACGCCCAAGGGCGGGGCCGCAATGGACAGCGCTAACCCACCGACCACCGCGCGGCGCATAAAGCCGTAATCAAACGGCGCAATTAGCCACGTGTTAAGCAGTTCCAGCATGGTGCTCCCCCAGCGTAAAAGGTACTGCCTGGGCGGGCAGTGGCTGATGATGTAGTTCACTGGGTGCCACCCAGCGGGCATGGCCGCCGTTTAACATCAATATTTCATCGGCCAGGCGGCGTAAATGGTCCATATCGTGCAGAACAATAATAATCGTCGTACCGTCATCGGCCATCTGGCGCAGGATACGGATTAAAATATCGACCGTGTCGCTGTCCACGTTGGCAAAAGGCTCATCCAGCAGTAACAGCTCGGCTTCCTGCATCAACGTACGCCCAATCAAGGCCCGCTGGCGCTGGCCACCGGAAAGCTCGCCTAACGGGCGGTGAGCCAAGTGCGAAATACCCAAACGCGCCATGATGTCGCGACCTTTACGGTAGTGCGTCGCACAGTAGCCTTTTAGTGCCCCATGGCTTGGCCAGCTGCCGGTCATGACCAACTCCTCCACACTCATGGGAAAGGTTAAGTCCAGCGCCAACTGCTGGGGCAGCCAGGCACGGCGTTCAGAAGGAACGCTGCATATGACGTTGCCGCCTGCCGGGCGAAGTTCGCCCATAATGGCTTGGATCAGAGTGCTTTTACCGGCCCCATTGGCACCCACTAACGCCGTAATAGCCCCCGGCCTGATATCGCCATCCACATGCTCAAGCACGGTGCGATGCCCCTGGGCCAAGTGCAAATTCTTAAGCTGTAAGCGTGATGTTGTGCGCTGACTCATTTAGGCCACCCACCAGCCCACACCACCAGCGCCCACAGCGCTACAAGCGGTATCGTCACCAGTAGCAGCCGTTTCGTGGCCGACAATGACATTAAAGAGAAGTGGCAAGGCCCCTCCCGGTTATGGCGGTGCGTGCGATGACTCACAGAGTACCCTCTTAATAATAGAATAAGTTATAACATAACAATTGGCGAAGCCAAAAAAATTGCTGAATATTTTACGTGCTTACCGCGTCGTGACAATGACAAACGCGCGTACACACTCATCCCAAAGTAACTTATCCACAGGGCGTTTTAGTAACGCCATGTAGCGCTAATCTGCTGGGGAGAGACCAGCAGCGCATACTCGCCGTCCATCGTCACTGGGCCAAGCGAAACGCGGGCGGGCTGAAAGCGGTTAATAGCGGAAGACGCCTGGTTGGGCTGGGTCCAAATCTGAAGTTCATTGACCAGCATGCCCATGGCAAAGTTCATCGCCCCGTCGCGCTCGCGGCCATCGGCCGCAATAATACCGCCCGCAATGCTGTTGATCACCAGTGAGTTCACCCGCTCACCCCAGCCACGGCGTGCCCGTTCGGCCTGGGCAAGTTCCAATCCCAGCGCTTGCACACCGCTTAGCTCGCCACGGGCTTTTAAACGCTCGTACTGCGCCAACGCCGCCTGGTGTGGCTGGCTATCCAACAACACCCCGCCAAGCGCCAAGGCTGATTTCACCACACCGATCCGCGCATCAAAACGGTCATCGCGGTCGCTTGCTTCGCTGGCCTGGTAAGCATCCACCACAAGGCTTGCGCCATAAATACCTGTCCAACCCCACTCCCACACATTGGCCTGCCGCGCACCGCGCTCAAATACATCGTCATAACCCGCCCACTCATCGGTTGTTTGCGCCAAAGCTGGCAGTGCCACAACGCACAGCAGTACGCCTAAAAGAGGGTGTAAACGCATCGGGAAAGTCCTGTCATCAAAGGGGGATGGCATTAAGCGTAGCATGTACTGGAAGGGGATTTTCACGGAAGCCTGACGTTAAGTATGACTAAGGTCAATGGCGCTTAAAGGCGAAGGATGGTTAGATGTTGAAAAGAGCAAGAGGCGCACGTAATGGATGATTTCTCACCATCAGATCTAAAAACTATCCTGCACTCCAAGCGTGCAAATCTCTATTACTTGCAGCACTGTCGGGTGCTGGTCAATGGTGGTCGTGTTGAGTATGTCACCGATGAGGGGAGCAAATCGCGCTACTGGAATATCCCCATCGCCAATACCACCTCGCTACTTTTGGGCACCGGCACCTCCATTACCCAAGCTGCTATGCGCGAACTGGCCAAAGCAGGCGTGTTGGTTGGGTTCTGTGGGGGTGGTGGCACGCCGCTGTTCGCTGCCAATGAAGTCGATGTAGACGTCGCTTGGTTGACCCCGCAAAGCGAGTACCGGCCCACCGAGTATCTTCAATACTGGGTGCGCTTCTGGTTTGACGATGTAAAGCGCCTAAACGCCGCTCGGGCATTCCAGCAAGCCCGTTTAACGCGTATTGAAGCGCTTTGGACAAACCGCGTAATGAAAGATGCTGGATTCAATATTGATAAGGAGCATCTACACAGCGCACTTCATCACCACCGCCAAGCGATCACACAAGCGCCCAGTACCGTGGATTTACTGACGCTGGAAGCACGCTTAACCAAAACGCTCTTTAAATTGGCGGTTAATGCCACCGATTACGGCGACTTCACCCGTGCCAAACGTGGCACAGGCGCCGACCCCGCCAACCGCTTTCTCGACCACGGCAACTATCTGGCTTACGGCTTGGCCGCGACCGCCACGTGGGTGCTGGGCATTCCGCATGGCCTTGCCGTACTGCATGGTAAAACCCGCCGGGGCGGCTTGGTGTTTGACGTGGCAGACCTAGTCAAGGACGCCGTTATTTTGCCTCAGGCGTTTATCTCCGCCATGCGCGGTGATGAAGAACAAGAATTTCGCCAAGCATGTATTGAGCGCTTAACGCGCACTGAATCCCTCGACTTTATGATCGACACGCTCAAGGACGTGGCACAAGCGCTAGGGAGCGGTGAACCATGAACGTGCTGCTGATTTCCCAGTGCAATAAAAATGCGCTGAAAGAAACCCGCCGCATTCTCGACCAGTTCGCCGAGCGCCGTGGGGACCGCACTTGGCAAACGCCCATCACCCAAGCGGGGCTGGATACGCTGCGTAAACTGCTGCGCAAATCCGCCCGCAAGAACACCGCCGTGGCCTGCCACTGGATTCGTGGCCACGACCACAGCGAGCTGGTTTGGGTAGTGGGGGATGCCGCGAAGTTCAACCGGCGCGGTGCTACGCCGACCAATACCACGCGGCGTAATATCCTGCGTGCAGAAGACGAAAACGATTGGCACAGCGGCCAGCTGATTCATCTGCTGGCCTCGGTGGCCGCGCTCTTTCACGATTTGGGTAAGGCCAGCGAGGCCTTTCAGCTTCGCTTGCAGGGCAAACTTGAAGGCCGCAATCGTTACCGCCATGAGTGGGTATCGCTGCGCTTGCTGGAGGCTTTCGTTGGCGAAGATGACGATGCTGCGTGGCTTTCTCGTCTTGAAAGCTTCGATGAAGAAGACGATGCCCACTGGCTTGAAACCCTCCGGTGTGACGCGCCGGATGATTCGGGGCAAGTGCAGCCATTCGGTCATTTACCTCCGTTGGCAGCGGCGATTGGTTGGCTGATCGTCAGTCACCACCGTCTTCCCGCTTTACCCGCTTACGATGATGATGGCAACCAGAAATGGCTAGGCGCCAAAGCGCCACTCAATACAGGTAATTTGCCAACGTTGCCAAAGGCTATTACCGCCGCTTGGAACGAGCGCGTGGAACCCGCTGCCGAGAAAGACGTAGCCCCTTACTGGCGCTTTCTTCACGGCTTGCCGGTAACGGAAAAAACGTGGCGCGAGCGGGCACAGCGTTTGGCCCGCCAGCTAGGAAAGTTACAGACTGCACAGCCCCCGCTTGAATCTCCTTACGTGATGCACTTGGCCCGTATGGCATTGATGCTGGCGGATCATTACTACTCCAGCCTGACGGGGATGGGGCGGCTAACCGGGCCTTGGAAGAAAACGCTGTATGCCAATACGGCAACGGTTAACGGCAAGCGCCAGATGAGCCAGCCATTAACGGAGCATTTGCTGGGTGTGACACGTGCAGTGGGGGAAATTGTTCACCGCTTACCTGATATGACCAAGGCGATGAGTGGTATTACCGGGCATAAAGGGTTTAAGGCCCGTAGTAAAAACCCGCGTTTTCGCTGGCAGGATAAAGCCTATGATTTAGCCGTAGGCTTGCGTGAGAAAAGCCACCGCCAAGGCTTTTTCGGTATCAACATGGCCTCGACTGGGTGTGGCAAGACGATTGCCAACGGGCGAATCATTTATGGTCTGAGCGAGCCTGACCTTGGCGCGCGCTTTTCGATTGCGCTGGGGCTTCGCACGCTAACGCTGCAAACGGGGCAAGCCTACCGTGAGCGCTTGGGGCTGGGCAGCGATGATCTTGCAGTACGCGTGGGCGGGTCTGCCAGCCGTGCGCTGTTCGAGCACCTGCAGGCGCAAGGTGGTTCGGATTCGCGGGCTGATTTGTTAGACGAGCAAAGCCATGTTCACTTCGAAGGCAACGTGGATACGCACCCTCTCTTGAGCAAGGCGGTGGCCGATCCTCGTGCACGTTCCCTCATCTGTGCCCCCATTCTCGTTTCTACGATTGATCATCTGGTACCCGCCACCGAAAGCCTGCGTGGCGGCCATCAGATCGCCCCGATGCTGCGCCTGATGAGCAGCGACCTGGTGCTGGATGAGCCGGACGACTTCGATATTGCTGATTTGCCTGCGCTTACAAGGTTGGTCTATTGGGCGGGCATGTTGGGTTCAAAGGTACTGCTTTCTTCCGCCACGCTGCCTCCTGCGCTAGTTCGCGGCCTTTTTGACGCCTACCGAGAGGGCCGTGCTGAATACCAGCGGCACCGGGGTGAGCCGGGTGCGCCCGTCGAGCCGGTTTGTGCCTGGTTTGATGAGCACAGCTGCACACAGGAAAGCTGTGCCGATGGCGCACGCTTTGATGCCGCACACGATACGTTTGCCCGCAAGCGTGCTGCCAAACTAGCGTCTCAGCCGCCACTACGCCGTGGTTACCTCGTGCCTTTTTCGGCGCCTTCATCACTGGAAGCCATCGCTGGCGCTTTGGCACAAACGGTAATTGACCAAGCCATCGCGTTGCACAAGGTGCATCACACGCAAGATCCGCAAAGCGAAAAACGGGTTAGTTTCGGTTTGGTACGCATGGCCAATATTGCGCCACTGGTCGCCGTGGCGCAGGCGCTTTATCGATCCGAAATTCCCGACGGTATACAGGTTCATCTATGCGTTTACCACTCGCAGTTTCCACTACTGCTGCGCTCGCGGCTGGAGGCGAGGCTTGATCGTGTGCTGGACCGCCGAGATGAATGGGGCGTTTTTACGCAGCCGGATATTCAAACGCAGTTAAAGGGCGAGGCAGCCGATCACTTATTTATCGTATTGGGCTCGCCCGTTACTGAGGTAGGGCGCGATCACGATTACGATTGGGCTATCGTTGAGCCGTCTTCCATGCGCTCGATTATCCAACTGGCAGGGCGCGTTCGCCGCCATCGTCCAACGGCTGTCAGTAAACCCAATATCGCGCTGCTTGATACCAACGTGAAACATCTTGAAGGAAGGCGACCCGCTTTCAGCCACCCAGGCTTTGAGACCGAGCAATTCTGGCCATTAAGTACGCACAGGCTCACCGATCTGCTACGTGAAAATGAAATCGATCCGATTGATTCACGTCCACGCCTGACACTCGCTGAGTCGCTTGCCCCCACCGGCAAGCTGGTTGACTTGGAGCACGCGCGGCTGGCCTCGCTGATGGTTGAAGGCGCAGAGCCGTCAGACGCGCCAAGGCGACGCAAGCGCCGGGGCGAGGCGCCCAAGGTCGATCTCGGTGCTTATCTTTTCTATCGGCCTGCCTCGATGACACTCAGCGCCGCTGCTCTACAACACGCCCCATTTCGCGAGGATAACGCCCAAGAGAGCGAATTTGTGCTGCTGCCGGATGAGGCGGAAGAGGATTACCTGTTTTACAGCATCGAACAGAGCGGCCTTGAAGAGAAGCTGACCCCTGCAGAGCGAGAACTGGATCGGTTGCCGGATACGCTATTGGAAAATCCGCGCATCACGCCTTGGAACGAACCGGACTATATGACGGCTCTTACAGAACAAGCGGACGCCGTGGACATGAGCCTTGAACGCTGCGCCAAGCGCTTTGGCCGCATTCGACTGAAAACCGACTACGCCCCTTACGGATGGCATTTTCATCCTGCGTTGGGGTTTGTGAGAAAAAAGTAAACTCAAACTAAAAACAGGGGAAAGGAGCGTTATGACTGAACCACCAAACGAAACGTTATCGCTTAAAGCGCTTATTCATGACTTCATTCAGAACCGCTTTGCGACCAAAACAGAAAAGCTTACGCCGGATGATCCCGTCTATCTCAAGCTACAAGAGCAGTTCGCGCCGCAAACTTGGCTGGCCGATGCCGCGCGGCGTGTCAGTCAGCTTCAGGTCGTCACGCATTCGCTCAAGGCGGTCCATCCGGATGCCAAGGGCACCAATCTTTACGTGGAGCCCCGCTCGCTTGACCAAGGTGATCTCGTAGGTAGCCACTGCCTTCCTGAAAACTTCCAAGGGGATGTCACGGGAAACGCAGCCGCCCTTGATGTCTACAAGTTTCTGAAGCTCGAATGGCAAGGACGTTCGCTGCTGGAACGGGCGCTTGACCAGGATAGTGAACTAATCAATGCGCTCAGTAAGGACCGTGAAGAAGCGCAGGAGTGGGCGCGTGCCTTTGCCAATATCGTTGAGCCAAAAGGAACGCCTAGTTCACATGCGCGGGGCAAACAGGTGTACTGGCAGGTGGGTGATGAGCCTGCCGATGACGCCGGTTATCATCTACTGGCTCCGCTGTATGCCACCGCCTTGACGCACCCGTTCCATGCCCAGCTCAGCGAGGCGCGCTTCGGCGAACACGCCAAGGGCGGGCGCAAGGCCCGCCGCGATGGTGCTGCCTTCGAGGGTGGTTACAGTGACTATCTCAATCTGGCCGTACAGAAGTTGGGCGGCACCAAGCCACAAAATATTTCTCAGCTTAACAGCGAGCGTGGTGGGCAGAATTACCTGCTTGCTTCGCTCCCGCCTCATTGGCAATCACGTGACATCTATCCACCCATGCGCGAGGCATTTCGAGCCTTTAAGCGCCGCCCTAACGCTTGGAAAATTCTCTACGAGCTAAAACGCTTTTTAGAAACTGATCCCGCCAAAAACATGCACACGCGAGATCTTCGTGATGACTATACCGCCATGCTGGTCGACGAGCTGACGCTATTTACCTTTGACATGCACTCACTAGCGCCCGGTTGGACCACTGATAAAAAGTGTGAGCTGGTCGCCGAGGAAAAGTTTTGGCTTGATCCGGGGCGTGCGGATATAGATGCCGACTTCGATCAGGCTCGACGGCAATCCAATTGGCACGAGGTTATCAGTGATCGTGCGGCAGGATGGCTCAACCATGAACTTGGTTATAAAAGTAAGCTGAGCATGGGTGATCCCGAACATGCCTACTGGCAAAAGCAGGTTGGCGCAGTCATTGAAGATTTCCACCGGCAGTTGGGCGATCTGCAAGACGCTTTGCGCGACGATGACGAAAGCCTCTTGGGAGAGCCCTCATGATTGATCATCTCCTTTTGCTTCCTCGGCTGCGTATCCAGAACGCCAATGCTATTTCCAGCCCGATGACCTGGGGCTTTCCCGCCATGAGCGCGTTCGTCGGCGTTCAGCAAGTGCTGGAGCGCAACCTGCCCGACGACATCAAACTGGTCTTTAACGAGATTGGTGTGGTGTGCCACCACATCGAGCCACAAGTGACCGAAGGCGGTTTCATCAAGGCGTTTCACTTGACGCGTAACCCGGTCGACAAGAGTGGCGCTACAGCCGCCATTGTTGAAGAAGGGCGTGCGCACTTGGAAGTCAGCCTATTGATTGGCGTGGAGTCGGAAGGCGACGACCTTGGCAGTGCCGAGCGCCGTCGTGCTATTGCGCAGACGTTATACGAGCAGGTTCAGGGCATGCGTATCGCGGGTGGCAGCGTCATGCCTTCGCTCGATACTCAAAAGCGCCACCGCCCGGAGCTGATCAGCTTTAGCGCCATTGAAGTAGACAGAAAAAAACAGTGGCAGCGCCTCAAGCGTCATCTTCTACCCGGTTTTGCACTGGTGCTGCGTGACGATCTACTTGCTGAACACACCGCCACGCTAAAAGCTCACGATGCAAGCGCCACGGCGCTGGACGCCTGGCTCGACCTCTCCCGGCTTAACCACGAATGTCACGTCGAGCAGGTGAAGGGCAACAACGACGACAAAGAGAAAGAGGTGGTGCGATGGAACGTGCGCCGCCCTTACCCCGGCTGGCTAGTGCCGATTCCGGTTGGCTACGGTGCTATCTCGGAGCTATACGCGCCCGGCGATGTTACCAACGCCCGCGACCCTAAGGTGCCATTCCAATTCGTGGAAAGCCTCTACTCCATTGGCGAGTGGGTAAGCCCGCATCGCTTTCAAACACCCGAGGATCTGATGTGGTTCGTGGAGAACGACCTGGATCGCGGTATTTATCGTCTGCAAAACGACTACTCCAAGCGCTGACACAAGACTAATCAAAGGGGAAACGACATGGCCAAGAATGACACACTCAAAACCGCTTCTGTGCTCGCTTTCGAGCGCAAGCTCGATCCTTCCGACGCGCTGTTCCGTGCCGGAAACTGGGAAGACCGCGCGCAGGTGGCACAATGGAACTTCGTACCGGTACGTGAAAAATCGGTGCGCGGTACGATTTCCAATCGTCTGAAAGCCAAGGACCAAGACCCGCTCAAACTCGATGCCGCTATTGAGAACCCCAACCTCCAAACAGTAGATGTCGCGACCTTGCCTCACGACGCCGATACGCTGGCGGTTCGCTTTACGCTACGGGTACTGGCTGGCGCCGGTACACCTTCTGCCTGCAATAACGCTGAATATCAGAAGAAACTGGCGCAGACAGTATCGGGCTACGTGAGCGAACACGGCTTCGACGAGCTGGCTCATCGCTACGCCTGCAATCTTGCCAATGGCCGCTTCCTGTGGCGCAATCGCATGGGCGCTGAGGAGGTTGAGGTTGTCGTCAGCCAGATGAAGGAGGGCCAGCCGGAAAAGAGCTGGACTTTCGATGCACTTGGACAATCCACTCGCGACTTTAGCGGCGATAAACAGACCCAAGAGCTGGGGGCCGCTATCGCCCAAGCGTTGGCAGGCAAGCAGTACCTGTTGCTTGATGTTGTCGCGTTCGCCCGTATTGGCGCCGGTCAAGAAGTATTCCCTTCGCAGGAACTGATTCTGGACCGCTCCCGTGGCGACAAGAGCAAGACGCTCTACAGCATCGGCGCCGACAAGCGGGCGGCTATTCACTCCCAGAAACTTGGGAACGCCTTGCGCACTATCGATACCTGGTACCCGGCGCCGGAAGATGGCGGCGATCTAGGCCCCATCGCTGTCGAGCCCTACGGCTCGGTGACCACACAGGGTACGGCTTATCGTCAGCCTAAACAGAAAGTGGATTTCTACAACCTGCTGGATAACTGGCTGCTGAAAGACCAGGTTCCGCCCGCCGAGCAGCAGCATTTTGTAATGGCCACCCTGATTCGCGGCGGCGTGTTCGGCGATGCGGGGTAAGCCATGGATCACTATATCGATATCCGCCTAAGGCCAGACCCGGATTTTCCCGAGCCAATGCTGATGGGCGCGCTTTATAACAAGCTGCATCGGGCGCTTTTCGATCTGGAATCAAATGCTATCGGCGTCAGCTTTCCGCTGTGTAAACACGGCGTTCGCGCCCGCAGCTTGGGCGGGCACCTACGCTTGCACGGCACCCAAGCGAGCCTTGAACAACTGATGGCTGTTCAGTGGCTAACCGGCATGCGTGATCACGTTAGTGTTAGTGACGCGTTGGCGACCCCGACCAATGCGAAGCATATCAACGTCGCGCGCAAGCAGTTCAATACAGGAAGCCCCAGCCGTGCGAAGCGCTATGCCAAGCGGCATGACATTTCAGAAGAAGCAGCGCGTGATATCTACGCAAAAGTAGCGGAAAAGCGTATTGAGCTGCCGTTTGTGCAGATCAATAGCCGCTCTACACAGCAGCGCTTTTGCTTATTCATTGAACATGGAAAGCCGCAGGAAAAAGCGGTGGCAGGCACATTTAACCATTATGGATTAAGCAGTAGCGCCACCGTGCCCTGGTTTTGACCCTTTTTCTTTGTATGAATAAGGGCCGCGATTAATCAACCACTTAGCGGTATCTCCCAGAAAAGGGTGATACCGCTTTTTTTGGGCAAAGCTCTTTAACAATCAGTAGATTATTTTTGGTAAGCTCTAGTTCGCTGCCGCCCAGGCAGCTCAGAAAACCCAGCCCTGTTAACGCAGGGCTGTAACTTGGTTCGCTGCCGCCCAGGCAGCTCAGAAACATGGCACGGCTAGGGCTGTAGGCCTCGCTGGGTTCGCTGCCGCCCAGGCAGCTCAGAAAAGCAAGAGATGATCCCGTTTGACAGCTTCCAGGTTCGCTGCCGCCCAGGCAGCTCAGAAACACAAACTGCCCTGAGCAGCTGACAGAGAAGCGTTCGCTGCCGCCCAGGCAGCTCAGAAATCCTGAATACATGTGTCGCGAGCAATCTTCTCGTTCGCTGCCGCCCAGGCAGCTCAGAAAATAGAACAGGAACTCGCTACCCGTCGTTTTGTGTTCGCTGCCGCCCAGGCAGCTCAGAAATCGCCATGGCTGGGACAACGGTTGTTGGTATTGTTCGCTGCCGCCCAGGCAGCTCAGAAATTGACCCAGCAGCGTATCGGGCAGATACGGCAGTTCGCTGCCGCCCAGGCAGCTCAGAAATATCATCAAACCATCGTCCTGCTTTAGGATATGTTCGCTGCCGCCCAGGCAGCTCAGAAATAAGTGCAATACACTCTGGCCGTGGTCATACCGTTCGCTGCCGCCCAGGCAGCTCAGAAAGTTTGCAAACTGGGGAATCGTGCCATTACCGTGTTCGCTGCCGCCCAGGCAGCTCAGAAAGCGTCAGTCATGGGGATGCAGGTATGGTAACCGTTCGCTGCCGCCCAGGCAGCTCAGAAATACAAATCAAAAGCCGCCGCCGTCCTGCTAACGTTCGCTGCCGCCCAGGCAGCTCAGAAAAATCTGCCAGACCGTCGCGCACGCGCCGCACGGTTCGCTGCCGCCCAGGCAGCTCAGAAAACGCGGCCGGGGAAGTTTTCAACCTGAGTTCGGTTCGCTGCCGCCCAGGCAGCTCAGAAAAGACACAGGAAAGATGTACTTTAAACCAAGGCGTTCGCTGCCGCCCAGGCAGCTCAGAAATCTGGATACTCCGTCAACAGCTCCAGCACCTCGTTCGCTGCCGCCCAGGCAGCTCAGAAAGATACGTTTGCCGCAGCGCGCACGCCAATATTGTTCGCTGCCGCCCAGGCAGCTCAGAAAAAGGAGGCGTGTTGATCGAGCGATATCAAATAGTTCGCTGCCGCCCAGGCAGCTCAGAAAGATGGAGTCCACGATTGATGCGCCCATGGCGAGTTCGCTGCCGCCCAGGCAGCTCAGAAAGTTAATAACGCAGGCGGTATAGGCTTTGTGGCGTTCGCTGCCGCCCAGGCAGCTCAGAAATTTCCTACTTGGGCGCTGAGATCAAAACCTTCGTTCGCTGCCGCCCAGGCAGCTCAGAAAGTTAGCGACAATGAAACCGGCACCGTAGCTGTGTTCGCTGCCGCCCAGGCAGCTCAGAAAACGAAAGTTGAGCGGCAACTCAAGAACGCCACGTTCGCTGCCGCCCAGGCAGCTCAGAAAAGATCGACATCTATGCCGATTGCGTAAAGAGCGTTCGCTGCCGCCCAGGCAGCTCAGAAACGAAATGCTCAGCCCTGAGCAATTTCTTGCCGGTTCGCTGCCGCCCAGGCAGCTCAGAAAATGCGAAAACCGATTACATTTACGATGTGGAAGTTCGCTGCCGCCCAGGCAGCTCAGAAACTGGTCAATTTGTAACTGCGCAGCCAGTGCCTGTTCGCTGCCGCCCAGGCAGCTCAGAAAGAGATCATGCTGCATAGCTCGGAAGAGTACACGTTCGCTGCCGCCCAGGCAGCTCAGAAAGTGCGAAAACCGATTACATTTACAATGTGGAAGTTCGCTGCCGCCCAGGCAGCTCAGAAAACGGAGTGAATCAGGCCGTTGATTTCCTGCCAGTTCGCTGCCGCCCAGGCAGCTCAGAAAATGTGGTCGCTGACGCTCGACGGAATTGCCGTGTTCGCTGCCGCCCAGGCAGCTCAGAAATCACGGCGCACATATCCATCATCATGATCATGGTTCGCTGCCGCCCAGGCAGCTCAGAAATCAGTGGGCGGCCTTGGTCTTGCTGCTTTTCTGTTCGCTGCCGCCCAGGCAGCTCAGAAATGCTGCGTGACGGCATCCATGCTGCGTCCAGCGTTCGCTGCCGCCCAGGCAGCTCAGAAATATAATTCCGAACAGGGCTTTCCTGCCCGGTGGTTCGCTGCCGCCCAGGCAGCTCAGAAACTGAAGGCGCTACATTTACGGGGAGCGAGGAAAGTTCGCTGCCGCCCAGGCAGCTCAGAAATACCGCCTGAGTACAACCCGCCTTTTCAAAAGGTTCGCTGCCGCCCAGGCAGCTCAGAAAAAGCAGATCGATGTCGTTTTCAATCGCATGGAGTTCGCTGCCGCCCAGGCAGCTCAGAAAACTTCGCCGACGTTCTCGACGACAAAGCGCAGGTTCGCTGCCGCCCAGGCAGCTCAGAAAAAGACGTATCAGCTGTGTACGACCCGGAAACCGTTCGCTGCCGCCCAGGCAGCTCAGAAAGTTTAGCGATGCACCGGGTGCAATCATCGGGAGTTCGCTGCCGCCCAGGCAGCTCAGAAAAGCAGCGAGCGGGGAAGTGGCGCACTGGATAGGTTCGCTGCCGCCCAGGCAGCTCAGAAAAGTTGAAGATGCGGGAGGGCGAGGTATGAAGCGTTCGCTGCCGCCCAGGCAGCTCAGAAATGTTCATCGGTCAAGTCATTGGCTTCTGCCAGGTTCGCTGCCGCCCAGGCAGCTCAGAAAAGCAAATCCAGCGCGATGTGATCGATCATCTGGTTCGCTGCCGCCCAGGCAGCTCAGAAACCAAAACAGTCGATGAGTTGCGTGCGCTCGTAGGTTCGCTGCCGCCCAGGCAGCTCAGAAAAAGAAGATTTTGAACAGTTAGACTTGCGTTTAGTTCGCTGCCGCCCAGGCAGCTCAGAAATGTTCGGGTGACGATCGGTCAGCAATAACAGGGTTCGCTGCCGCCCAGGCAGCTCAGAAAAACAAGGCGGCCACCATGGCGTGTTCGGTGACGTTCGCTGCCGCCCAGGCAGCTCAGAAAAGGCGGGTAGTCGGGCATCATGCTTTCACCCAGTTCGCTGCCGCCCAGGCAGCTCAGAAAGACGCCGCCGTGTGGGCCTTTGAAGAACATCGGTTCGCTGCCGCCCAGGCAGCTCAGAAATCTTGATCAATAGCGCGAATGCGGTCCTGCTGGTTCGCTGCCGCCCAGGCAGCTCAGAAACCCTCTATATCTGGCTGTGATGGGGAGGGTGAGTTCGCTGCCGCCCAGGCAGCTCAGAAATGACGGCTAACTTTATTCTTAACTGCAACCGCGTTCGCTGCCGCCCAGGCAGCTCAGAAACTGGGCTTTGCCATTCGCTTTTAAGTACGTGTGTTCGCTGCCGCCCAGGCAGCTCAGAAAACTGGACTACCCCTCGTCGGTAGCCGCTACCAGTTCGCTGCCGCCCAGGCAGCTCAGAAAAAGGAAAAGCATTACCCTCTGGGTAACGGAGTGTTCGCTGCCGCCCAGGCAGCTCAGAAATGAGCCGACGATCTTCGAACGTGCAGCTCAGCGTTCGCTGCCGCCCAGGCAGCTCAGAAAATGGATGAAAATGATGGTGTGCGCACACGATTAGTTCGCTGCCGCCCAGGCAGCTCAGAAAATTGCTGGATTAGCGCATCAATTTCCTCTTCGGTTCGCTGCCGCCCAGGCAGCTCAGAAAACCCGGCGCACCCGTAGGTGCCCCGCGCACGGGTTCGCTGCCGCCCAGGCAGCTCAGAAAAGCTCAAACAGGCCCGCCGCAAGTACCGCGAAGTTCGCTGCCGCCCAGGCAGCTCAGAAAATCATGACGCCACTGAGCAGGGCATGGGAACACGTTCGCTGCCGCCCAGGCAGCTCAGAAAGTCACATCTTGCCTCACCTCGGCGAACTCGTCGTTCGCTGCCGCCCAGGCAGCTCAGAAACAAACCCACGACGGCCAGCGCCTTCATGTAGAGTTCGCTGCCGCCCAGGCAGCTCAGAAAAATTCTATGCCTCAGCGCCGACAAAATAAGCTGTTCGCTGCCGCCCAGGCAGCTCAGAAACCCCGAACAGCTTGCCGAGGTTCGGCAGGCCAGTTCGCTGCCGCCCAGGCAGCTCAGAAATGCATGGCCGCGTGTACCTGCTAAAGGGCGGCGTTCGCTGCCGCCCAGGCAGCTCAGAAAATGGGGCACCGTGCGGCGCTGATAGGCTTCGCGTTCGCTGCCGCCCAGGCAGCTCAGAAAAATAGAAGGGGTGGCCCCCTGCGAGCCTAGTTGTTCGCTGCCGCCCAGGCAGCTCAGAAATAATTCTATGCCTCAGCGCCGACAAAATAAGCGTTCGCTGCCGCCCAGGCAGCTCAGAAACTGTGATGTTAATAGCCCTACTGGGGTTTCCAGTTCGCTGCCGCCCAGGCAGCTCAGAAATGCATAGCAGTGAGATTATCAACCTCGGCATTGTTCGCTGCCGCCCAGGCAGCTCAGAAACTAACCGAGAATGCTGGCCGCTAGCCTCTCCTGTTCGCTGCCGCCCAGGCAGCTCAGAAATGTTTGAGAGAATGGAGTCGCACCACAGAGAGGTTCGCTGCCGCCCAGGCAGCTCAGAAATGCAAGATGGATCGTTTGCATTGGGGGCGCGTGTTCGCTGCCGCCCAGGCAGCTCAGAAAAACGGAACATGGCCGCCATCGTCGGGAAGGCTGTTCGCTGCCGCCCAGGCAGCTCAGAAACATCCAGAGGATTGGGATTTGCTAACCCGCGAGTTCGCTGCCGCCCAGGCAGCTCAGAAATGAGCAACGTGCAGCGGTTCTTGAGCGTGAGTGTTCGCTGCCGCCCAGGCAGCTCAGAAAACAGCAACGTCGGCTTGATCCTGAATGCATGTGTTCGCTGCCGCCCAGGCAGCTCAGAAATGAATCTTAGAGCTAGTCTCTAAATAATCCTCGTTCGCTGCCGCCCAGGCAGCTCAGAAATTGATGCTACCGTCTTCATTAATAACATCGCAGTTCGCTGCCGCCCAGGCAGCTCAGAAACAGTTCTCTACCTTACGGATGGTACCAGTACCAGTTCGCTGCCGCCCAGGCAGCTCAGAAATGTAACGGATCACCCAGGGCAGACTGGAGTATGTTCGCTGCCGCCCAGGCAGCTCAGAAAACACACCAGATAATTAGCACATACGCTAATTAGTTCGCTGCCGCCCAGGCAGCTCAGAAAGAAATGCTCAGCCCTGAGCAATTTCTTGCCGAGTTCGCTGCCGCCCAGGCAGCTCAGAAATTTTCAATCAAACCCAACCAGTGCAGCGCGGCGTTCGCTGCCGCCCAGGCAGCTCAGAAACTTGCGCCGCCATGCGCTTCGCCCAGATCCGTGTTCGCTGCCGCCCAGGCAGCTCAGAAAATCTTCACGATCTGCTTTGATAGACCGTTAAAGTTCGCTGCCGCCCAGGCAGCTCAGAAATAGCGCATCGATCTCCTGATGGGCCTTGTCGCGTTCGCTGCCGCCCAGGCAGCTCAGAAATGCTTGGCAGCGTCGTTTAGACGATCCAGGTTGTTCGCTGCCGCCCAGGCAGCTCAGAAAGAGTTGGCAGAGTTAGGTTTAGCCAACCCCGAGTTCGCTGCCGCCCAGGCAGCTCAGAAACAGACAGGGCGCCGGTAGCTCTCAATGCAGGCGTTCGCTGCCGCCCAGGCAGCTCAGAAAAGCGGCCTATCAGTGACGGTCAAATCAATCTGGTTCGCTGCCGCCCAGGCAGCTCAGAAATGCCCAGCGCGCCGTGGGAATATTTGAAATAAGTTCGCTGCCGCCCAGGCAGCTCAGAAAATGGCGGGCGGGGTTTGGGTGCTGTGGGGAGTGTTCGCTGCCGCCCAGGCAGCTCAGAAATGGCCTTTTGTGTAGTAGCGGCCATCGTGATCGTTCGCTGCCGCCCAGGCAGCTCAGAAAAGTTTGAGACAACCGCCGAGGGCGCAATCCATGTTCGCTGCCGCCCAGGCAGCTCAGAAAATGACATATGAACACGAAGACGCAGAGCAAGATGTTCGCTGCCGCCCAGGCAGCTCAGAAATGCCAGTTATGCAGCGTGACGTTTTCGACACCGTTCGCTGCCGCCCAGGCAGCTCAGAAATAGCACGTTCTCGCCGCCTGCAGCGGTCATGGGTTCGCTGCCGCCCAGGCAGCTCAGAAAATCGGTGCCGAGGGCGTAAAGGCCCGACAGCCGTTCGCTGCCGCCCAGGCAGCTCAGAAACACTCGGTGCATCGAGTGTGTCAGCGCGGCAGGTTCGCTGCCGCCCAGGCAGCTCAGAAAAGCGCAGAGCTACCGCGCGCCGTTGTGCGTACGTTCGCTGCCGCCCAGGCAGCTCAGAAAACGGCATCCCTCTCCAGCTAGACCCACTGAAAGTTCGCTGCCGCCCAGGCAGCTCAGAAAGTAACCGAACGCGCCGGAGCCGAAGAACAGGCGTTCGCTGCCGCCCAGGCAGCTCAGAAAACCATCCGGCAGGTCGCCATCAAGCTCAGCTTGTTCGCTGCCGCCCAGGCAGCTCAGAAAACAAGGTTATCAACGTCTATGTTTGCACCTGTGTTCGCTGCCGCCCAGGCAGCTCAGAAAATAATCCCAAAGGCGCCAAATAGAACTACGCCGTTCGCTGCCGCCCAGGCAGCTCAGAAAGCGCGCATTTCACGCCCCAACCGGGCCTGTTTGTTCGCTGCCGCCCAGGCAGCTCAGAAACAGACGGCCGGGGGATGGAGCGCCTGCACGCAGTTCGCTGCCGCCCAAGCAGCTCAGAAAAGCAATCCACTGCTAAGGCTCTCGGAGTTAACGTTCGCTGCCGCCCAGGCAGCTCAGAAAATTCTTCGCTTGGCGGCTTTCAACACGTACCAGTTCGCTGCCGCCCAGGCAGCTCAGAAAGCGCAGCTAGTGCGAAACCGCGTTCATGAGCTGTTCGCTGCCGCCCAGGCAGCTCAGAAAATGTACCAATCCACAGTCTGCCCAAATCCTAAGTTCGCTGCCGCCCAGGCAGCTCAGAAATGAAATCAAGCCGCCAGTTTCAAAAGCTGCCGGTTCGCTGCCGCCCAGGCAGCTCAGAAAGACGACCCGATCTACGACCCCGGCATCACAAAGTTCGCTGCCGCCCAGGCAGCTCAGAAAATTGGTCAAGCGTGCGGAATATACTGGCACCAGTTCGCTGCCGCCCAGGCAGCTCAGAAACTCGATACTTTCCAATGTTCGATCCATGTTTATGTTCGCTGCCGCCCAGGCAGCTCAGAAACATGAGTAGCCAAGCCCTGCATTGTCACAGAAGTTCGCTGCCGCCCAGGCAGCTCAGAAAATCCACTCAGCATGGGCGCTGCAAAATGCGGCGTTCGCTGCCGCCCAGGCAGCTCAGAAAGTCTCACCGTAGTTGGAGTTAGCGGTTTTCCCGTTCGCTGCCGCCCAGGCAGCTCAGAAAATCTGGAATCAGAAAACCGCTGGGCAGGTTGGTGTTCGCTGCCGCCCAGGCAGCTCAGAAAGTTGGACGGCGCCGCGAATGCTGACCACCTCGGTTCGCTGCCGCCCAGGCAGCTCAGAAAAGATATAGAAGGGGTGTCAGATTGACACCCTAGTTCGCTGCCGCCCAGGCAGCTCAGAAAGCCGCCCACGCCGGTACTCGATAACATCCTGCGTTCGCTGCCGCCCAGGCAGCTCAGAAAAGTTCAAGCACGTCCCACGCACTAAACGCAGGGTTCGCTGCCGCCCAGGCAGCTCAGAAACGCATGATGCAGCTCGGCAAGCAGCAAGCGGTGTTCGCTGCCGCCCAGGCAGCTCAGAAATTCATCACGTTTTTCATAGCTAGCCTCATCAGGTTCGCTGCCGCCCAGGCAGCTCAGAAAATAAGTTAAACCTCCACGTAAGTAAGCGGTACGTTCGCTGCCGCCCAGGCAGCTCAGAAACCCGGGTCCAATCTATGAACCAGCTGAAGAAGGTTCGCTGCCGCCCAGGCAGCTCAGAAAGGACCGTATGAATTCAGAACAAGGGCTGCGCTGTTCGCTGCCGCCCAGGCAGCTCAGAAATGATCTTTCAAAAGATTTTCACGTCTCGCCAGGTTCGCTGCCGCCCAGGCAGCTCAGAAATGATACGCTGCTGCAGCATGAGGTTTTCGAGCGGTTCGCTGCCGCCCAGGCAGCTCAGAAAATTGACCACCCCCGGTTGTAACTGGAAGTGGCGTTCGCTGCCGCCCAGGCAGCTCAGAAATGAGACTCTCGCCCAGGTCGCAGAGGCCAGCAGTTCGCTGCCGCCCAGGCAGCTCAGAAACGGAGAAAAACAGATCACCCAGCCCCAGCTCCGTTCGCTGCCGCCCAGGCAGCTCAGAAATGGGACGACGCCACACCTACCGAGCGGGTAGAAGTTCGCTGCCGCCCAGGCAGCTCAGAAATCAATAACCGATTCAGAAAGCGTATGCAAACGGTTCGCTGCCGCCCAGGCAGCTCAGAAAGGACAGATGCAAGGCATGTTCGGCATGGGTGGGTTCGCTGCCGCCCAGGCAGCTCAGAAATGCTGGCTCAGGGGCGAAATGGCGGCATCCGCGTTCGCTGCCGCCCAGGCAGCTCAGAAAGTCAAACGCATGATTAAATTCACTCCAGTCAAGTTCGCTGCCGCCCAGGCAGCTCAGAAAAATAGCAACAATGGTCATGGCTGTCATGTGGCGTTCGCTGCCGCCCAGGCAGCTCAGAAACGCTTGCCGGGCGTAACAGTGCAGGGCGCTATGTTCGCTGCCGCCCAGGCAGCTCAGAAAGCGACCACGCACGTTGCGCAGGCTGTACACGCGTTCGCTGCCGCCCAGGCAGCTCAGAAAACAATCGGATTACCCTTCGATGATAGCGCTACGTTCGCTGCCGCCCAGGCAGCTCAGAAAGCTTGTCGCGCCGCAATAGCTTTGCGGGCGGTGTTCGCTGCCGCCCAGGCAGCTCAGAAAATCGACGGCAACGGGTAACGATATAGAGAGTGGTTCGCTGCCGCCCAGGCAGCTCAGAAAGACTGAATAAGCTATCACATAGCACACCCTACGTTCGCTGCCGCCCAGGCAGCTCAGAAAGCTCAATGGCATCGCTGGCATATCTGAATTATGTTCGCTGCCGCCCAGGCAGCTCAGAAATGATGATGCGCCTAGTCCTGACGTGTTGCGGCGTTCGCTGCCGCCCAGGCAGCTCAGAAAGCGACAGCGAACTAGGCCAGTTCGGCCTCACAGTTCGCTGCCGCCCAGGCAGCTCAGAAACGGAAAACGCCAACGGTGTTCGTACCGCCATCGTTCGCTGCCGCCCAGGCAGCTCAGAAAATCGCGCGGTCGCCCGTTAGCGCCACGAATCGGTTCGCTGCCGCCCAGGCAGCTCAGAAAAACCACTCTATGGAAGTGCTGCTGGATGATGGGTTCGCTGCCGCCCAGGCAGCTCAGAAAGGGAGCATGGCGGCAGTTATGCTCATGCCACAGTTCGCTGCCGCCCAGGCAGCTCAGAAATCGCAAAACCGCCATGCACTTGGACTGGGAGCGTTCGCTGCCGCCCAGGCAGCTCAGAAATGTACTCCCGCTGCTGCGTGTCTCGGGCAAGTGTTCGCTGCCGCCCAGGCAGCTCAGAAAAGCGCCTCGTCATCGAGCGGTTCCTCCAGCTCGTTCGCTGCCGCCCAGGCAGCTCAGAAAGATAACCAACGATGTGCTTATATCCGAAGGCAGTTCGCTGCCGCCCAGGCAGCTCAGAAACAAAAGAAAAGCCCCAGTTGGCGCTGGGGCTTGTTCGCTGCCGCCCAGGCAGCTCAGAAAGCAACAATCTCATTCCGTTTTGCTTCTGCCAAGTTCGCTGCCGCCCAGGCAGCTCAGAAAGCTCACCGGCACGCAACGCCACGTTCTTGGTAGTTCGCTGCCGCCCAGGCAGCTCAGAAAAAAAGGGCAGCCCAAAACGCCCAACGCCTCGCGTTCGCTGCCGCCCAGGCAGCTCAGAAAATCCAGCAGCTGCAGGTCAGCTGGGCGGCTGGGTTCGCTGCCGTCCAGGCAGCTCAGAAAAAGCGCACTGGGGAAGAGGTCAAGCGGCTTACGTTCGCTGCCGCCCAGGCAGCTCAGAAAAAAAGGTCGTCTAGCACTCCCTCTGGTGGCTTGTTCGCTGCCGCCCAGGCAGCTCAGAAAAGAAAGAAGCCCACTTCATGCACCCAGAACTCGTTCGCTGCCGCCCAGGCAGCTCAGAAAACCACCATCGCCGAAGAGCTGGCCAAGAAAGCGTTCGCTGCCGCCCAGGCAGCTCAGAAATTGATATCCGCCGCGCGGCCTAGCGTATGCTGGTTCGCTGCCGCCCAGGCAGCTCAGAAATCACTGATGCTATTGGCCTTCTTACGCCCTCAGTTCGCTGCCGCCCAGGCAGCTTAGAAAAATTCAAGTTCTGCCGGGGTGGTCATCGCTAGGTTCGCTGCCGCCCAGGCAGCTTAGAAACTGGGGCCACGGCTTACCATCCTTGACGTCGAGTTCGCTGCCGCCCAGGCAGCTTAGAAATCAGAAAACCGCGCTCTATCAGATCGCGCATGGTCCGCTGCCGCCCAGGCAGCTTAGAAATGTCGCTCAATCGCATGCCAGCCTGCGAATAGGTCCGCTGCCGCCCAGGCAGCTTAGAAAAAGCGCATAACAAACCGTTGGGTGCAGCGCTTGTCCGCTGCCGCCCAGGCAGCTTAGAAAGGAGATTGCTCGGGAGTTTGGTGTGGCCAAGCGTCCGCTGCCGCCCAGGCAGCTTAGAAAATGCGAAAACCGATTACATTTACGATGTGGAAGTTCGCTGCCGCCCAGGCAGCTTAGAAATGAGCGGTTACCCGTTTGGCGAGATCCGCCGCGTTCGCTGCCGCCCAGGCAGCTTAGAAAAATACCGCTAACGGCGGGGTCAGAGCTGGCGTGTTCGCTGCCGCCCAGGCAGCTTAGAAAAATCGGCATCAATCACCGGCTTGCCGGGGGAGGTTCGCTGCCGCCCAGGCAGCTTAGAAAAGGCATTAACTAACCAGTGGGTTATGCTGCCAGTTCGCTGCCGCCCAGGCAGCTTAGAAAAGCAGCTGGCCGCCGCTGAGAACGGCGAGATCGTTCGCTGCCGCCCAGGCAGCTTAGAAAACTCCCAGCGACGTAGCCCGTTCTGAGAGTCTGTTCGCTGCCGCCCAGGCAGCTTAGAAACGCCGGAATTACCGAGGAGCAGAAAGAAGCCGGTTCGCTGCCGCCCAGGCAGCTTAGAAATCAACGCTGGAGCTGCTGGAGCGCATTGCCACGTTCGCTGCCGCCCAGGCAGCCCAGAAACAGATGGTCATGGCCATGACAGCTTTAAGCAGGTTCGCTGCCGCCTAGGCAGCTGAGAAAAGACAAGCGTTACTATCTTTTAGCGCTGTCTTGAAATTAACGCTAGCGTTCAGCTTTAAGCAAAAGAGCCTCAATGGAGGCTCTTTGAAATAACGGTGTTGAAACTGCTTATTTATCCTTGTCCCAGTGTTCAAAGGCGCGCTTGTCATCGGGGAGCCGGACAATATCACCGATGTTGAGATCAGGAAGGCCTTTAATATGGTGGCCTTTGGTGTCCATGATGGCGGCAACGCTGCCAATACTCACGGCGTCTTCTTCTCGGTAGGCTTCCACTTTTACGTGGACAATTTTGCCTTGGTAGCGGGCGGATAAAATATCGCCGGTGCCAATGCGGGCGTGTTCATGGTGGTCGTTAGCAAACAGCTTGGATACGCTGTCTTTGCCGGGGTCTTCCCATTCGATATGTCGATGCATCATGGTTTCCTTGTAAGTGGGCCGAAAAACACAAGTGTAGTTTGATTTTTATTAGTTTTGCTAGTTATTGGTTAATGGGACCTTTGCCAATATGCTGAAACATAAAGGTTAAGGCCGCAGGTAGGCTGGCACGCCAAACGCGCCAGGTGTGCCCGCCGGGGTAGAGGTCCAAGCGTACATCATTAGGTTGAATGCGTTCCATGGCTTGGCGTAGCTTACGGGCGTGAAACTCGGCGTCGTACACATCGCTGCGGCCTGCGCTAATGTAAAGTGGCACGATCGGGATGTCGCTCTCTTCTGCGCTGGGCCGGGGCGTTACGTTAATGCGATACGCTTCAAGGTAAGCGGGGTAGTTGAGTTGGTCCCATAAAGCCGTATCAAAATGGCCTTGTTCATCCAAAAACGCGGGATGACGATGTGCTGAGGAATTGCTCGGCGGATACGGAAGATAGCTTGCCGGGCTTAGCGCTGCGGCAGCGGCAAACATCTCGGGCTTTTCCAGGGCAAAATTAAGCGCGCCAAACCCTCCGGCGGATAACCCGCCTACGCCGCGAAGCGCTCGCGTGGCACCCACTCGGTACTGGTTTTCAATATGCGGCATTAGGTCGTTAAAAAAGGCGCTGCGGGCGGCTTCGTTATGGCCGTCTACCCACCAACTGCGGCTACCGGGCATGATAAAAACGGCAGGTGGAATGTGCCCAGCGCGAATCAAACGATCAGCGGTTTGGGCAAGATTGCCCTTGGCTAGCCAGTCTCGTTCGTTGCCAAAAGAGCCATGGAGCAGATAAACCACTGGGTAAGGCTCGGCGGCATTGGCGTCATAATGGTCGGGTAGATACACGGTGTAAGGGTAGGCGTGGCCCAGCGTGGGCGAGTCAAAGGTGGCGTAGTGCACCTCGCCAGCAACGGCGGTGTTAAACAGGCTCCATAGGCCCGCCAGGGCTGTCAGGCTGGTCAACAAGGAACGTAACAACCCGTGAAATACACGTGAAAATGAGAGGAATGACAAACAGCCTCCGGGAATTATCGCAGGGTTATAGCGTCGTACACCGTACCCGCCGACACTGTTCAGCGCAGGCGAATGTCAGGCATACACGGAGCAGGTATGCATAAAAGGATAGAGGAAATTTACTGGTTGCGTGCATACGGCTGCGTGGCCGTGTTTTTATTTCATTTGCTGGACCACGTTAATCAGCGTGTGGATAACCTGGCCACCGACCTAATGCGCCTGCCGCTGGTATTGGGCACGCCGATCTTTTTGTTCATTTCAGTGTTTGTGTTTGCCATGCGCTATGACAAGGCGGTGCCGCCTGGCTTTTTGGCCCAACGGGTAAAGTACGTCATGCTGCCTTATCTGGTATATGGCTTTATCTACTCGACGGCCGAGTGGGTTCGGCTATACGTGGCAGGGGAGCCGGTAGGCTTTGTCGCTAATGCGCTGGCGTACTTTGTTTTCGCCGGGTGGCACGGTTATTTTTTGATTATCGCCATGCAGTTTTATATCGCTTATTGGCTGTTTACCCGCTGGCAGCTGTGGCGCTTTAACCCGGTGCCGTGGCTGTGGGTGAGCTGTTGGGTGAGTATGGCGTACTGGGGAGTGGCGTATTGGTTGGGTGTGGCGCTGCCGGGGTATCTGCTCTGGGTGGCTCCTCTGGGCTGGATATATCTGTTCTTTCTGGCCCTGGTGCTGGTGCGTTACTACCCCTTTGATAGTGGAGTCCAGGCACCGCTGCGGCCTTTATGGATGCAGTACCTGTCGTGGCCTTTGTGGTTGGTCGTGTTGGTTTGTCTGCTGGTCGCGGCCAGCGTGGCGGGGTGGCTGCAGTTCTCATCCAAGGAAGTGTGGGTGATACCGCTGTTCATGCTCTCAACGCTTGTAGCGATGCGTTATTTAAAAGACATCACAGCGCCTCGCTGGGTGCGCTATATCAACCAGTATTCGTTTGGTATTTACCTGGCGCACCCCATGTTTTTTGCCATTACCGATGTGTTGGTGATGCCGTTGGCGTTGCCTATAACGGTTTACGTGCTGCTGCTGATAGTAATGGGTGCCACGGGCTCTATCCTGCTCAGTAAAATGGCGAACACCACAAAAGCCGGGGCCATGATGTTTGGCAAGCGGCTAAAAGTATAGGGCGTTGACGCGCCGTGCGGTGGGTTGGAAGCCGAGAGGGGCGCTCTACTATCTTTCCATGCACCAATTAGGTGCGTTTATGCTTATGTTTGATCTATTTTGGGTCAAAAAAACAGCTCCGTGTGTGTTTAAAAGCCTCGGGAAATATTTATGCGTCATAGAGAGGCAAGTAGGCGCAGATTTTTTATTCATTAAAACAACAAGTTAGTAATTGTTCCGGTCATTTTGGTGCAGGGTTGGCATGTTCTCTGCATTATACTTGTCAGCGGCTAGCCACCGTAGGCAGATGCCTCTCGGCGTGCTACAACAATAGCCGGTTTGAAACGATCACTAGGCGATGTGTGATTCAATTTCAGGCAAATGTTAAGCGAACAAAAAGGATAGGCCTGTCAGGCACGTACTTTATTGAATGACGGGGTTTGTCTAATAACACTTTTATCGATAGCTTACTGTTACATGCTTTAAGCCACGCCCATATCGGAGGCACAATGTCAGCCAAGACTCTCGCGCTAATTGAAGAACATGATGTTAAGTGGGTGGACCTGCGTTTCACCGATACTCGTGGTAAAGAGCAGCACGTTACCGTGCCTGCCCGCGATGTAGACGAAGAGTTCTTCGAAAATGGTCAAATGTTCGATGGCTCCTCAATCGAGGGCTGGAAAGGCATTAACGAATCCGACATGATCCTGCGCCCGGAAGATGGCACTGCTTTCCTCGACCCCTTCACCGAAGACGCTACTCTGATTTTGCGTTGCGATATCATTGAGCCAGCCACGATGCAGGGCTATGATCGTGACCCGCGTTCTATTGCTAAGCGCGCTGAGGCGTACCTGGAGTCCACCGGCCTGGGCGATACTGCTTTCTTCGGTCCGGAGCCTGAGTTCTTTATTTTTGACGAAGTACATTGGAAGTCTGATATTCAGGGTTCCATGTACAAGATTTCTTCCGACGAGGGCGCCTGGGCGACCAGTAATCAGGTAGAGGGCGGCAACCTGGGGCACCGTCCGCGCGTTAAAGGCGGTTACTTCCCGGTTCCTCCGGTCGACAGCTTCCACGATATCCGTGGCGCTATGTGTAACACCCTGGAAGCGATTGGTCAGACCGTTGAAGTTCACCACCACGAAGTGGCGAATGCGGGGCAGAACGAGATCGGCGTTAAATTCAATACGCTGGTGAAGAAGGCGGACGAAGTTCAGGAAATGAAGTACGTGATCCACAACGTGGCCCACGCGTACGGCAAAACCGCGACCTTCATGCCCAAGCCGCTGGTTGGCGACAACGGTTCTGGTATGCATATTCACCAGTCGTTCTGGAAAGATGGTCAGAACCAGTTTGCCGGTGATGAATACGCAGGCCTGTCGGAAATGGCGCTGTATTACATCGGCGGTGTGATCAAGCACGCACGCGCTCTGAACGCCTTCACCAACGCCTCTACCAACTCGTACAAGCGTTTGGTGCCGGGGTTTGAAGCGCCGGTTATGCTGGCTTACAGCGCCCGTAACCGTTCCGCCTCTATCCGGATTCCCTATACGGTCAGCCCCAAAGGCAAGCGCGTTGAAACCCGCTTCCCTGACCCGACCGCTAACCCGTACCTGTCGTTTGCTGCCCTGCTAATGGCAGGTATCGACGGCATCAAGAACAAGATTCATCCTGGCGATGCCATGGACAAGAACCTGTACGACCTGCCGCCAGAAGAAGGCAAGTTGGTACCGACCGTTGCCAACAGCCTGGACCAGGCTCTGGAAGCGCTCGACGCTGACCGTGCGTTCCTGACCGAAGGTGGCGTGTTCACCGACGATATGATTGATGCCTATATCGAACTCAAGATGGAAGAAGTAGAGCGTATTCGCATGACCACGCACCCTATCGAATTTGATATGTACTACAGCTGCTAATCGCGTTTTGACGCGATAGCCCTAAAACCCCGCTTCGGCGGGGTTTTTTATTGCACTTAACCAGTGAGAGGGTGCGCCTTAACGGTACTCCATGCACTAAAATAGTGCATGTGGTGGATCGCACCATGGCAGGTTGCGCGCTTAACGCTCGTTGAATCAAGGCTTGGCGCCCATAAGGCGTGCATGCTGATGAAAGGGGCCAACCTGGCGTGCTTTTTGCAGTTTCTCTTGCGTATTGAACGTTTTTATCAGCGACATTCAGGACACTTCATGTATCAGCGTTTACTAGAACATCTCTCCATGGCAGTGCTGCTGCTGGACGGTGAGCTCCGCGTACGCTGGATGAACCCTGCCGCCGAAGCGCTGTTGGCAGTAAGCTTTAGCCGTGTGCAGGGGAGCAGCCAGGATACCCTGCTGGGCGGTGATGAAAGTATTGACCAGGTGTTGGCCAAGGCGCGGGATGCCTTTCATCCCTACACCCAGCGCGAGGCGCGCATTACCCCGGTTAACGGTGAAGCGCTGACGGTGGATTACACCGTGACGCCCCTGTCGGCAGACGAGCTTCTGCTGGAAGTAGAACCTCGTGACCGCTTGATGCAAATTTCCCGCGAGGAAGCGCTAACCACGCGCCAGGAAACCATCAAAGTGCTAGCCCGAGGCTTGGCCCATGAAGTGAAAAATCCGCTGGGCGGCATCCGCGGGGCGGCTCAGCTATTAGAGCGTGACCTGGATAAGCCTGAATTGCGTGAGTTTACCCATATCATCGTGGAGGAGGTTGACCGCTTGCGTGATCTGGTGGATTCGATGCTTGGCCCGAATCGCATTGTTAAGCACGCGCCGGTGAACATCCACAAAGTGCTGGAGCGGGTAAGAACGCTGCTGGTGGCTGAACATCCGAATATCACCATCCACCGCGATTACGACCCTAGCCTGCCGGACCTTTCCGGGGATGAGGCGCAGATGATCCAGGCCGTGCTTAACGTGGCCAGAAACGCCGTGCAGGCCATGAGCGATGCCGAGACCCCTGTGCCCGAATTGATGCTGCGCACCCGCGCACGGCGTCAGTTTACCCTGGGGGCTGAGCGCCACCGGTTAGTGAGCGAGGTGGGTGTGGTCGACAACGGCCCTGGCATCCCGGAAGGGCTTAAAGAAACGCTCTTCTACCCGATGGTGTCAGGGCGTGCTGAAGGCAGCGGATTGGGGTTGTCCATCGCTCAGTCGATCCTGCATCAGCATCAAGGCTTGATTGAATGTGACTCACGGCCCGGGCACACCGAGTTCCGCTTACTGATTCCATTGGTTATTAATTGCACCGGAGAAGCATCATGATAGAGGCGACACGTAACGAGGTTGCACGGGTGGTCGTTGTGGATGACGATCGCGCTATCCGCTGGGTGCTTGAACGTGCATTGGCGCAGCCGGATCTTGATGTAGAGTGCATAGAACGCGCCGATACCGTACTGGAACGACTGCTGAAAACCCCACCGGATGTGCTGGTGACTGACATTCGTATGCCGGGCATTGATGGGCTGGATCTGATGTCGCACATTCGCGAGGCGCATCCGGATTTGCCCGTCATCATCATGACCGCTCATTCGGACCTCGACAGCGCAGTGGCCTCTTATCAAGGCGGTGCGTTTGAGTACCTGCCCAAGCCGTTTGATGTGGATGAAGCGCTGGCGCTTGTGCGCCGGGCGGTGGCTCATGCGCGCGAGCGCCAACGGCCGATCAGCGTTCCCGAAGGTTTGAACGCAGAAATCATTGGTGAAGCGCCGGCCATGCAGGAGGTGTTTCGGGCTATTGGGCGGCTCTCTCATTCGCATATTACTGTGCTCATCAATGGCGAGTCGGGCACCGGTAAAGAGCGTGTAGCCCAGGCGCTCCACCAGCACAGCCCCCGGGCGGGCAAGCCGTTTATTGCCCTGAACATGGCAGCCATCCCGCGTGATCTGATTGAGTCTGAACTGTTTGGCCACGAGAAAGGCGCGTTTACCGGGGCCGCTGCCCAGCGCCAGGGGCGCTTTGAGCAGGCCAACGGCGGCACGCTGTTTCTGGATGAGATCGGCGATATGCCGGCTGAAACTCAGACCCGCTTGCTGCGCGTATTGGCCGACGGGGAGTTCTACCGAGTGGGCGGGCATACTCCGGTCAAGGTCGACGTGCGGATTATCGCTGCGACGCACCAGAACCTTGAGTCGCTGGTGGATGACGGGCGCTTTCGTGAGGACCTTTTCCATCGCCTGAACGTTATCCGCATTCACTTGCCGCGCCTTGCCGAACGCCGTGAGGATATCCCACGCCTCACACGGCATTTTCTTGCTGAAGCCGCCAAAGAACTTGCCACCGACATCAAGGTACTCACGGCCGAAACCGAGGAGCACCTGACGCGCCTAGCGTGGCCGGGTAACGTGCGCCAACTGGAAAATATCTGTCGCTGGTTAACGGTAATGGCGTCTGGGCGTGAAATTCTGGTGGAGGATTTACCGCCAGAGCTACGCTCCCCCCAAGCAACTGAAAGCGCCGGTCACGGCGACTGGCGCAGTGCCTTTCGGGAGTGGGCCGACCGTGCTCTGGCCGAAGGGCACACACATCTGTTGGAAGAGGCCGTACCCGACGTTGAGAAAATTCTGATTGAGACGGCGTTAAAACATACCGGTGGGCGTAAAGGAGAAGCAGCGGAATTGTTAGGCTGGGGGCGCAATACACTAACGCGTAAATTAAAGACGTTGCTACCCGCCCTGGCAGACGAATAACGCTGCCACTGTGCGCGCTAAACGAGCATTGATTGCTTGGTAAGCGCTTGGCACTGCATTAGAAAACGCTCAAAGTCGCTCAGTATGGTGTCCAGGCTAGCGTGAAGACGATGGTCGTCATTGACCATCCGTAACGAGAGTTGTTGTAACTGGGCGCGTTCAATAACGGGGCCGGGCAGCACGACATCATCCTGCCAGCCGTGGATGATATGGGTAAGCTGAGCCTGAATCATCGGCGAGGTTTCAGGGTATGCCGGTAAGCCAAGCGCAGGGGCAAGTAAAAAACAACCTAAAAGGGGATGCTGAGCGCTAACCGCAGCGCTCAGCCATCCTCCCAGGCTTGAACCCGCTAGCACACACGCTGCGGGGTTATCATTGCGTTTTGACAGAGTATCCAACAGGTGATCCAGCCGCCTGGGGGGCTCTGCCATGCCACGGTAATCCATAACGACCGGCTCACAATCATCGAGCGTTTCGGCGATCCCTTTGAGTGCCTGAATTTTCAAGGCACCGGGCCCGCTTTCCAGGCCGTGTGAAAGATAGACGGTCATCATTATGGTTATTCCGCTGCTCTTTCAATCGCCTGGCCGCCTTCCGAGATATCCTCTCCCGCGCCATGAATCGTATTACAACCGCTGATCGCCAGCAGTGTGGTTAATAGCACTACACCCATCGCCCATGTGCGTTTCATTGAATGATCCCTTCTTGTTGATCAGAAATAGTCGTGAGTAGAAACAGTCCTGCGTAAAACCATTCTTGCATAAAACAGTAAGGCTGCCATCAGCAACGCAGTAGCCCATACCAAGCGCGCCTTCGAAGTATCTTGCCTTCTCTTTATATTAGCCAGCAATAACACGTTAGGGTAAGAAGTAGTACGTTTTTGCCGAAATAAAGTGAGCAATAGCCAAACGTTCAGCTTCCCAAGTGGTGATTGGTGTCACGGTGACCATTCGATGAGCAGGTATTTTTGTCGCATGTGCCTTTTTTACACACGGCTAAAGAGGGTTTTCGTTGTTTTTAGGAAAGTGTTTTTTATTTCAAACTTTTGATTTTGTTTGTTTTTTGTTTTTATGTTGGCAGTTGGCCTAAAGCCTGCAGTATTATGAGTAGGAACAACATGAGCGGATTGATAGGAAGCAAGGGAAGGCAGGAGCCAAGTAGAAGAACAGGACGTTAAAGGACATTCACCCGCTCATTTGTATTAGCATAAGGATATGCTAATCGTCGAGGCCAGGGATTGGCTGAGATGCAAAATGACCATTTCGCGTAAGCGTTGTGGTTTTTTTGCGTTGTGTGTGTTTTTTAAGTTGTTGAAAATTATAAAATTGTTGATTCCTGGCTATAATTTGCAAAAGATTTGTACAGATGACGCCGCCGATTTAGTCTATCCTTGCAGCACACTAAATCTAAGCGGTTAGAACATGCCAATGCAGTAGCCGCGCATTTCAGGAACAAGCGTTATGGCGATGGGATTGATGTTATGCATGTTTGTGCTGTTCTTGGTGTTTTCCGCCATCGGGTTATACATGATGTTTAAAAGTTCTTTTATGGTCACAACAGACAACCACGAAGACATACCGCCCGACATTTGATGGTTACCGCCCAACGGCGCGTTCTAAAAAGAATACGTACACTAAACGATCATGCCCACGCAAGTGGGCATGATCGTTTGGGGTGAGCATAACGCGGCGGGCTACTGTTTCTGCCAGCGGCCACGGCCTCTGTCGGGCACCATGCGTCCGAAGTACAGCAGGCCAAAGACTAACCAGCCAACGGTTAAAATAGCCGAAAAGCCCAGTATAGCGAGCGCACCAAACTCGCCTATCAAGGGCAGAGCAGCGGCGGTAAATAACCCACCACCTACCACCGGTTCAAACATAAGCTGCTTATAGCCAAAGCTCTCAAGCGCGCCGGATTTATTGCTGGGGTCAGCCATTCTCATCAGCAATAAGCCCGTCACCGTGACCCCCATGGATTGTCCAAAGTCTCCAATGCCCCGCTCAAACCAGCCTTCTGGAATTACTCGGGGGGCAATCACGATAAGAACGAATAACCCCCAGGCAATGCCAGCGACGGCAAGCAGTAAAAAGGGCAGGAAGTACTCCCCTAGGGTGGTGAGTGACAGCGTGGCCAGTGCTGCGACAATGGTGAAATCAAGCGCGGTGCCAGCAATTCGCGCCATGGTGCGTGTGGAAACATGGTGCTCCAGGCCAAAGCGCGTGATCACTAACTGGACGATGACGCCGCCAATCATCGCGATAGGAAATAGCGGCACATGCGCTAATATCTCAAGACCTCCATTGCTTGCCCAGGTGGCTTGCTCAATCCACTGCAGGCCAGAGAGCAGCAGCCAACCTATTAAAATGGCAATGCCCACCAACCCAATATGCAGGCTAAGCGGGTCAGTGGTTCCTGCTTCATGCATGAGGTCTTTTTTAAATTCGCTAAACTCTTCAGTAGAAGGACGACTGTCCTCACGGATCATGTCATCAGGTTCATCGTTCTCGTTGCTGGGCGTAATGATGTTGCGGCGCGCGGCAATATTAATCATGAGCGTGCCAATGAGTACACCGGAAACAATGCCCACGGTGGCGAGACCAAGTGCAAGGTCAGCGCCTTCTTCAAACCCCAGGTCAGCGAACGTATCGGCCATGCCAGCGGCCGTACCATGGCCGCCTTCAAAGCCAATTTCAATAAGGGCACCCGCCATGGGGTTCATGTTAAACAAGGGAGCAAGTATCAACAGCGCCAGCGTCAAACCCACCACGTATTGACCCCACGCCATTGTTTGGCCAACAACGACCTGGGGGCCTGCGCGCAGCCAAATAGTACGAATGCCAGGAATCGTTTTACCGATAAAGAGGGCAGCAAATACCACGTTGATCAAAAGGCCAGGTAGCGCAGACCAGCTCTCTTGTACATACGCGGGGAAAAGGCCGGGGCTCTCTTCAAAAAAAGTAGGCAGCAAGCGGCCGATAACGTCCGGGCCCATCAATAAAAGCACAAGACCAGCAATGACGGAACTGGGTAAGAACAGCCTACGTAGCCAACCAATCCGAAGCCGCAGCGCATTACTTGCGACGAGCGCGAGAGAGATAATCACCAGTGCAATAAAAAGTTCACCAACCGTCATGGTCATCACATCACTCCTTAATGAATGCGAGAGGACGTATGCCGTCTTCACAAGACCAAGTAAATGACAGGGTTGGTTTTAACGTAGTGCGTCGTGGTTAAATTGGCGAATAGTTAATGCTTAGCCTGCCCAATAGAGGCTAAGTAGAGCAAAGCCATAACCCATAGCGGCGCCTGCAAGAACATCGCTAATGTAGTGGAGCCCGAGGCCAACACGGGAAACGGCAATTAGCAGGGCCAGTGGCACCACCAAAGGAAGTAGCCACGGCGTATGAGCCGCCACCAGTACGCTAAACATTACGGCGTGCATGGTGTGGCCACTGGGGAAACTGTAACGGTCACGCGCAGGCTCACCGCAATGCACGCCACCCAGGTAGGTAATAAAGGGCCGCTCGCGGCACAGGCGCGTTTTGATTAAGCGATAAGCCGCCATCGCCAGCAGTGCGATGCTGGTGTATTGCACCATACGCCAGATTCCATCCGGCTGTAGCCAAGGCTGAGCGGCTATCAGCAGTACCCAGATAGGCCAGTCACCTATTCGGCTGGCGGCTTGCAAGAGAATTCGCCACGGGCGAAACAGGTTGAGCCGTGTCACCCGCTGGCAGAGGCGCCACTCCAGTAAATCAAGACGATCGAATACGACAAGCGGGCGCGGACGCATGGTAATTCTCCTGGGCTTGCTGAAGGTACTGCATAAACTGGTCTGCAATGCCCGACCAGCTTTGCTCAAGTGCGCGAAGGCGCGCAACACGCCCTAGCCGTGCATAGTCGGCGGGGTGTTGGCAAAGCTCGACGGCCGCTTGCTGAAACGCGTCGCCATCATCAAGCGCTATCGTCATTCCGTTTTGATCATTTTCGATCAGTTCAGCGCTTGCTGCGTATCGATAGGCCACAACAGCCAGACCACTGGCCATGGCTTCCGTAATCACATTGCCCCAGGTTTCTGACAGCGAAGGGAAGACAAAGATATCGGCGCTGGCATAGTGGCGGGCTAATTCATGTTTATCGACGAACCCGGTGAAGTGTGCATCAGGTAGCGCCTTTTCAAGCTGCGCACGCGCTGGGCCATCACCCACAATGACCTGGGCCATATCCGGGCGCACTTCACGCATGGCTTGCAGTGTTTCCTGGAGTAGCGTGAGGTTTTTCTCAGCGGCTAAACGACCGACATAAACGGCCACGGGCTGATGGTCACTCACTCCCCATTGACGGCGTAACGCGCTATCTCGAAAAGTGGGTGAAAAGCGCTCTCCGTCGATTCCGCGCGACAGCACTTGAACGCCGTGGATGCCTTGGCGGCGTAGCGTCTCGGCTTGTAAATGGGTGGGGACCAGCGTGGTGGTACAGCCATTATGAAAGTAGCGCAAATAGCGCCGCGTGGCGGAGGATAACCACGACACGCCGTAATCGTGGCAGTAGTGGTCAAAGTTGGTATGCCAGCCCGCCACCAGAGGAATATTGAGTTTCCTCGCCGCATGTCGTGCTGCCCAGCCAAGCGGGCCTTGGGTAGCAAGATAGATCGTATCAGGACGGTACTTACGCCAGAAACGGCGCAGCTTAGCGGGCGTTACCAAGCCTACCTGTACTTCCGCATAGCCAGGTAAAGCGACAGATTTAACCTGCATTTCCTGGGCAATATGCGTAGCGCTTCCGGGTACTTTGGGGCGTGGGCGAATCACATCGACCGTTACGCCCTGCTGGTGCAGTTCGTGGTTAATGCGGCTTAGCGTGTGCGCAACGCCATTGATATCGGGTGACCACGTTTCACTCACAATACATAGCCGCATAAACGATACGCCCCTTAATCATATTTTAACTTAGTGTGGTCGGTAACGATGACATTGCCAAGTCAGGACAGTGAAAAACTAGTGACACAAATATCAATCGCCGTTTATTTAATTATTGATAGGCCTGCTTTTAACGACGTTATTATTAAGAGATTACAACCTGATAAAAGCGACTGAAAGAGGAATTTTATAATAAAAGATTCGTTGGTTATTTTTTTACCGCTGGGTGAGCTGCAGTGTTATTAGGACAATAGGGTTGTCACGGACAACTAAAAAGAGTCGTGGGCGCATGCCACTACGTTGTGTGATTTGGCTTGAGCATATTGGTAGTGCGTTGCTAAGAAGTGATATGTTTAATTAGGCTCTAATAACGTTTTAATAAAGAAGATTTGCCATGCCCGGATGGGTATTTATGAATGAACACGGGTTTACATGGCGATGAAGCTGGGCGAAATTGGCGGCGCCTGGAACAAGGAACGGAAACATGATGATCAACGACTGGATAAATGCGGGGCTCTTGATAGCTTTTCTGACGGTCGCGCTGGCCTCCGGTTTTATCATGCGGAAAAGAAAGAGCTGGTCCCACAGCATCTCCGTTCACGTTGTTCTGTTCGCCGCGAATGCGGGTTTCCTGCTGACTCTGAACAAGACCATCAATCAGATACTGGTCGACAGAAAGGTCTCCGCCATAAAGCCGGATATCATTGACGACCTGACCTTGGTGGCTATTGGTCTGACCGCCATGCAGCAAACCTTCCTGCTGATTAACCGCCTGACGGCCGATCAGGTAACGAAGGGAAGCGATAAAACCTCGGCCACAAGCATCGCTCGCATCCTTAAACTTGCAATGGTGCTGGTGTTACTGCTTTTGTTCGGTGAACATCTGGGCCTGAGCTTTTCGGGCCTCTTGGCCTTTGGCGGCTTCGGCGGTATCGCCATCGGTATTGCCGGACGGGATGTTCTAAGCAATGTTTTCTCCGGCGTGATGCTCTATTTCGACCGCCCCTTCAAGTTTGGCGACTGGATTCGTTCTCCAGACCGTAATATTGAGGGTACCGTCGAGGAAATCGGTTGGAGAATGACGAAGATCATCACCTTCGATAACCGCCCGCTCTTCGTCCCTAACTCCGTTTTCTCAACGATCAGCGTCGAAAATCCGGGGCAGATGCGTAACAGGCGCATCAGTACTACGGTCGGCCTCAGGTACGAGGATGCCGACAAGGTTGCCGCCGTCGTCAACGATATTCGCGCGATGCTTCAGAAGCACGACGGCATTGATTTCACGCAGACTCTCCTCGTCTACTTCAACGAATTTGCGGATTCCTCACTAAATATTATGGTCTATGGTTTTACCAGGACCACGAAATGGGCTGAATGGCTGGCGATCCAGCAAGATATCTACCTTAATATCATCACTATCGTGCATGGTCATGACGCCGATTTTGCCTTCCCCTCTCGGACTGTCTATCTTGAGAAGGATTAAACTCACGCCACCGTTAATAACCATACACAGCCTTAAGCAATATGTTTAAGGCCCTTCGGTAGGCTTGCTGGTGAAATCCGTCACCGGTTTATCTATGGGCTGGTCCAGCCGCTCGGAAAAAGCCCGCAGGCCTGCCAGAATCGGTTTAAGGGCATACCACAGCTCGTCATCTTTGAGCATGTGATACACCCCGGTGATGCCGGGGGCGCTGTCTTTTTCTTCTTTCTCTTTGTCCTGGCTTCGTGCTTGCTCCTTGTGCTTGGCCTTGTCCTCATGGCGATGGTTGCCAACCTGCTCAATTCCCTCTTTAAGCGCAAACATCACTTGGTAAAACCGATCTGGTGGTAGCGTTGAAAGCGTCATCACGATGACCGATAAGTTCTGAATAGTGTTAAGCGAGCCGGGTTTATTTAACCCGTCTACCGCAATACGCATTAGCTCATGATTAGAGGCAACCATGTCATTGGCAAACCGCAGCAGACCGTGCTCATGGAGCGTTTGCACCAGCCTATCAAGTTCCTCCTGAGCATCCGGGCCGATAGTAGGCGGCGGCACGTCGTAGGAAATTCGTTCGGCCATCACATTTTCCTCGGATTGGTTTGCTGGGCAGGCGGAAGCTGGTAGTCATCCTTTGCCCATTTGACCTCGACCGCAACGCCCTTATTGGGCGTACGGTGGCCGTAGCGGTAGTTGTTACTGGGGAGCGGGAGGGCGGTGTGTTTGTCGAGCACTTCAAGCTTTACGGCAACTTCCTTATAGGCAGGTGTTTGCACATCGGGGTCGTTATGTTCGCCGGTCAGCGAGTTAACCCCCAGTTTGCCGAAGTGAATGGGCATAAAAAGAGTTTTTCCTGCGGCACGCTCGGTGACGATAGCTGGAAACTCAATGCTATCCCGACGTGAAGCTATCTTGACCCATGTGCCGTCTTCGATCCCGCGCTCGGCGGCAAGCTCGGGGCTAACTTCAACAAACCCATGGGCTACCTGGTCACAAATACCCGGCGAGCGGCCAGTCTGATTGGTTCCCTGAAACTGTTCCAACAGACGACCGTTGTTCAACATTAGGCCGTACTCTTTATCCGAGGCCTCTGAAGGCTCTTTCCACTCCAGCGGAAACAGGCTAGCTTTGCCATCCTCCGTCGGAAATCCATCGGTATACAGCAGTGGCGTATCGGTGCCGTCCTCGGCAACCGGCCAGAGCAACGACTTCCAGCCTTCCAGGCGCTCGTAGCTGACCCCCGCGAACATGGGGGATATAGATGCGCACTCTGCCATGATCTCGGAGGGGTGGTTATAGCCCCAGTCGTGGCCCATTTGCGCGGCAAGGTCCGTTAAAATACGCCAATCCGGGCGGCTATCGCCCAGTGGGTCAAGCACTTGGTAGAAGCGCTGAATACGCCGCTCGGTATTAACAAAGGAGCCGTCTTTCTCGACGCTGGGGCAGGCGGGCAGCACGACATCGGCAAACTCAGCGGTACGGCTTAAAAACATGTCCTGCACGACCATAAAGTCGAGGCTTTCAAATGCGGAATGGACGTTATGGGTATTGGAGTCGGAGAAGGCCGTTTCCTCGCCAATAATGTACATGGCTTTAAGCTTGTCCTCGGCGGCGGCTTGCACCATCAGGAAGTTGCCATAACCGATTTCACTGGAGAGCTGTTCAGGCTTAACGCCCCAACCTTTGGCCCACCGCTTACGGGCATCTTCGTCGGTGACCTTTTCATAGCCTGGGTACATGTTGCGCAAGCAACCAAAGTCGCTGGCGCCTTGCACGTTATTATGGCCGCGCATGGGATAACCGCCGGTACCTGGCTTGCCGTAGTTACCAGTGACCAGCAGCAAGTTGGAAAGCGCGGTGCTGGTATCCGAACCGTGGCTATGTTGAGTAATTCCCATGGCCCATAGCAGGCAGACACGTTTTGCCCGGCCGATTAATTCAGCGGCCTCAATCAATTGCTGTTTGGGAATGCCGGTTTTCTGTTCCGCAAAATCAAGCGTAAACGGCGCCAGCGATTCACGATACTCATCGACGTTATTGACCCAGCGCCCGAGGAATTCATGGTCGGCCAGGTCGTTATCGAACATATAGCGTGATAGCGCCGACGCCCAGATTAAATCGGTGCTGACATTGGGGCGCATGAAAAGATTCGCCCGCTCGGCCATTTCATGTTGGCGCGGGTCGAACACCACCAGCTTTTGGCCGTGCAGCTTCTGTGAGGACTTGATGCGCGAGGCAATCACTGGGTGGTTTTCGGCGGTATTGCTGCCTACCAGCACCACTACTTCAGCCTGCTCTATGTCCTTGATGGTACCGGCGTCGCCACCGTAACCCACGGTGCGGAAAAGCCCTTTAGTCGCCGGGTTTTGGCAGTAGCGGGATGAGTTATCCACGCTGTTGGTGCCAATGATCAGCCGGGCAATTTTCTGCGTTAGGTAGGCCTCTTCGTTGCTGGCTTTACTGGAACCAATAAAGCCCACGCTCTGTGGGCCGTGGGTGTCGCGCACGCTCATCAGTTGGCTCGCCACCAGATCCAGCGCTTCGTCCCAACTGGCTTCACGGAACTGACCCTTTTCCCGAATCAGCGGTGTCGAGAGGCGTTTTTCACTGTTTACAAAGTCCCAGGCAAATTTGCCCTTGATGCAGGTTGAGATACCGTTAGCCGGGGCATCTGGCGTGGGCTGAACCTTAAGAATGTTGCGATCACGGGTCCACATCTCAAACGCGCAGCCTACACCGCAGTAGGTGCATACCGTTTTTGTACGTTTGATGCCCGGCTCGCGCAAAGCGGCATCCAGTTCTGAAACACCGGTGATGGGTATGGCGCTGGTGGTGTTTTCGACTTCCTTGACTATTTCAATCATCGGCCGCTTAAGCAACCAGGGCAGTGCGGTCAGCGGGCCTGTCTGGCCGTACATGCTGTTTTCCTGCAGCGCATTACACGGACAAACCGTTACACAGTGGCCGCAATGTACGCAGCTTGAGTCGTTGATCTTTTCGCCACCATCCCAGAGTACGCGCGGGTCTTCGCTGGAAAAGTCGATGCTCAGCGTCTCATTAACTTCGACGTTTTGGCACGCTTCCACGCATTGGCCGCACAGAATGCACTGGTCCGGATCGTAGGTATAGAAAGGGCTAGAAGTATCTTTTTCATGAGGCTTGGGCGTGAATTCGTAGCGCTGGATGGGTATCTGCATTTCTACCAGCGCATTGTGCACCGTGCAGTCGCCATTGTTGTTCTCGCACACGGTGCAGTAAAGCTCGTGCTTGGCTAACAAGCGATCCATTCCTTCATGGCGAGCGGCTTCGGCCTCTCTGTCTTGGCTGGAAACGTTAAGACCCTCTTCGGTACGCAGCGTACAGCCTCGTTTTATCTCGCCGTTAACATTAACCCAGCACGTATCGCAGGTTTCGATAGGCCCCAAGGAAGGGTGATAGCAGACGCTGGGTAAGTTAATGCCTTGGGCTTTTAGAAAGTCGATTAGCGGTTCATCGGCGTTGCCGGTTAATGTTTTATCATCAAACGTAATCGTGCACGGTCGGTTCATGTGGGCATTCCTCCATGGATCCCTTGTTTTTATCCTGGTATCAGTCCTCTTTAATGCGCAGATGTATTGGTCAAAAGGTAGTCAAGGGGGGAGGGTTGTAAAAGCGGGCGGCTCGGGATTGAACTTAAGTTAAAGCGTGAAAGGGGAATTTGAATGAGTATTCCGGAGACGCCGCGGCCTTCTGTATTAGCGCATTTATAGTGACAGCCAACGGCGATTTTAGATAAGTAAGCGCTTATATTTGATTGTTCGCTAAATCACTCGTTTCCGGATTTGTGAGGACAATTGTTCAAAGGCAATTACGACCACCAGAATGAATAGAATAATAGTCAGTGCGCGATCAAAATTGAAAAGCCGCATGGCAGCAGCTAACTCAACACCGATGCCGCCAGCCCCGACCAGGCCTAACGTAACTGCTGAGCGCAGGGCCTTTTCGACGCTATATAGGCTAGTCGCGGTCATGGAGGCCAACGTCTCCGGCAAAATTGCGCCGCCGATCACTGAAAGCTTACCCGCACCGGTAGCGCTAAGCGCTTCAGAAGGCCCCGGGTGGACTTCTTCGATACGCTCCGAGAAAAAGCGCGCTGCAAAACCAATGGTGTCCATGATGATCGCCAACACGCCGGCCATGGGGCCCAAGCCAACGGCCACCACGAAAATGAGCGCCCAAATCAGGTCCGGAATGGTGCGCATCGTCGAAACAATAAACCGCGTTAGGGTGCGAACCCAGGAGGCGGGGGTGGTATTACGTGCCGACAGCAAGGCAAACGGTAGGCTAAGTATTACCCCAATGGTCACGCCCACAATGGCAATGTTTAGCGTTTCAAACATCGACCATGCCAATACATCCAGATTGCTGAGATCGGGGGGGAAGGCGCGACCCAAAAAATGGCTCAGATTCACGATTCCGCGCAGCAAGCGCTCAAGCGTGACATTGGTCGCCATAGCCCCTTGAATAAACAGGGCTAAAAACGCCAGGGCAATACCCCAGGTAAACAGTGACGGTCGCTTAAATCGGGGCGGCAACGCCGTCGCAAGCGGACGATTAGTAGGCATGGGCTGCTCTCGGCAGTTAGTGGGTAACGGGCGTTAAACGAGTAGGGGTCGAAAGCAGTGGTTGATCGACACGGGTCTCGCCTTGATACAGTTGCTGCATATCGTCTAATTCGACCTGTTGGCGTAGCGAGTCTAGGACAATTCTTCCTGCTTTCATCCCTACAATACGGTCGCCGTATTGCTGGGCGAGCTCTAGCTGATGCAGCGTGCAGAGCACCGTCATGCCTCGCTCTGTCACGACATCCAGCAATAAGTCCATGATTTCACGGCCGGCTTTAGGGTCAAGGCTGGCAATAGGCTCATCTGCAATAATAATTTCGGCATCCTGCATAAGTGTTCTGGCGATGGCCACGCGCTGCTGTTGGCCGCCTGAAAGTGCCCGACACTCAGCCTGTGCTTTATGCGCCAACCCTACTCGCTCAAGCGCCGCCATCGCCCGTTCGCGCAGCTCATCACTGGCGAAACAGGCAAGGCTGGTGAGAAGTCCTAAACGCTGCTGGCCAAGTGCACCGTATAAAACGTTTTGAAAAACACTCACGTTTTGCACCAGATTGAACTGCTGGAACACAACGCCTATTTTCTGGCGCAGCCTGCGCATTTGGGCTGTCGACAGGCGCGTTAGCGGCTCGCCAAGGATGTGGATACTGCCTTGGTCGTGAGGTGCCAAACCATTGAGACAGCGCATCAACGTCGATTTGCCGCATCCATTGGCGCCCAGCAAAATAACGCATTCGCCTTGGCGAACGCTGAGATTTAAGCCGCGTAGTACATGAAGCTTTGCGTAGTATTTATGCAAGTCGGTAATCGTGATCGCATTCATACAAAAACCTCCTGCGTTACTGCCAGGAGGGGGAGGTTATAGGCCATCATGTTGAAACCTTTAAACGGCACGTCCTTGTGCATGTTGAGTAACTAACCGTTAAAGGGGAATGCCCGCGGCTTCGTACGCTTGACGGACTACGTCGTAATCTTCATTGGTGCGGTCAAAGCCCAGTGATGAGTCTCGGTTTAAGAATTTGCCTTCGTTGCGCTCTGTGGCAATCAGAGCACTCCACAGCATATCGGCATTGGCATTTAGCGTGTCACGCAGTGCTGTTTTACAGGCATCATCTAAAGAGCCCCGCATAACCACCGGATCGCCAGGCAGCACATCGCTAGTGGCGATAACACGGTATTCGCCGTTAGGATCCATGGCCTGAATCTCATCAATGTCGCGATTGCCGCCGCCCATGGCATCAACATCGCCATTGACCAAGGCAGCAATACGCGCGTCGCCAGCCATGATGATTTCCAGGTCCCGGTTAATATCCAGCCCGGCATCCACCAGCATTTGGCTTGGGAAAATATGTCCACTGGTAGAGCCAACATCCTTCAGCGCTACGCGATTGCCTGCTAAATCTTCAAGAGATTCGATATCGCTATCGGCGGGCACATAGAAGCTGCTGCCATAGTGTGGGCGCTCGATGGCGAACAGAATTTCAATATCGCTTTCGCGATCGAACAGCACGAATTCCGAAGGACCGGCAAATACCAGGTCCACATCGTCATATTGAAGCGCTGTGCCTGCCGCTGTACGGTTGCTTAGGCTAAACATCTTAAGCTCAAGTCCGGTCGTTTCCTCAAACGCCTCAGCGAAGGGGCCAAACGCTTCTGCCAGTGGCCCCATGCCTTCAATACCCGTATCGGCCATGCGCAGTGGGTTAGGGCAAATGCCGCTTAAATCTTCATTGGCATAGGTGGTGGCGGTTGTTGCCAGCGTTGCGGCGGTGGAGAGTGCAAGCGCGAGGAGTGACTTGTGCATTGTGAGCTTCCCAAGAGAGGAGATATCAGAGGCGACGCAGCTGTAGCTTGCCTAGCATGGAGTGATGGCTCCATAGAGTGGCAGCTGTTGATGACACTTTGGTGTAGCGAAGATGACGGTCTTGTCTCTATCTCATGACATGGTGGTTGGAACAGTGAGGGCTATTTAGTCTGCCTGTTGCCGTGAGTGAAATGAGGTAAAAGGCTATTTTTGTATCACTTAAGCTAAGGTAAATGAGTGCGCTGAAATGACATGCATAAGGACCGTCACCAATTTGTCAGGCTTTTAGGGCACGCTATCGTTTTGCTATAACGCTTATATAAAAGGAACCATACTGATGCGTCTTATTCCTCACAGTATTGCGCTAGGGATAGCGGCGGGGCTGCTGACTACCTCGGCGTATGCTGCGCCCTATACGCTGACCATTTTTCATACCAATGACCTGCACGGACGTACCGACCACTACCCTCAGCTCATCACCACGCTGGACGAGGCGCGCGAGCAATTCGGCTATGGCTTGCTGCTGGACGCTGGGGATATCTTTTCGGGTACGCTCTATTTCACCGAATACCAAGGGCAGGACGCCGTTGAGTTCATGAATTTGATGGGCTATGACGCTTTCGTGCCCGGTAACCATGAGTTCGACCTGGGCGATCCGGAAGAGGGCCATCAGGCTCTTGCGGCTTTCTTTGCTGCCGCAGACTTTCCTATTGTGGGCGCGAATCTGGATTTCTCTACCTCGCCGGAGTTTGCCGAGCTACTCGGTGATTCGATCGGTGCCGAGCCCGAACATAAGCCTAAGCCTGGCCACCTTTACGATGGCATTGTGGTAGAGCAAGGTGGCGAGCGAATCGGCATCTTCGGGCTAAGCACGCAAGGCAGCGAGACCGTCTCCAGCCTTGGTAAGGTAGCTATTGACGACTATAGGGCGGCCGCTGAGGCGATGGTGGAAACGTTTGAAGCCCAAGGGGTCAACAAGATCGTCGCGCTTACTCACCTGGGTTACGACAGCGACCCGAGTATGGGCAACGACCTGTTACTTGCCCAGCACGTGGAGGGGGTGGACGTGATCATCGGCGGGCACAGCCATACTCACTTGCAAGCCCCTGTTATGCTAACCGAAAACGACCGGGGCGAGCCGATAGCGCCCACCGTGATTGGTCAGGCAGGCGAGTACGGTCAGCACCTGGGCGTCATGCAGGTAACGTTCGATGATAATGGCAACGTACTGGAGGCTAACGGGGAGCTGCTTGCCACTGCCGAGCGCGAGCCAGACGCCGAAGCTGCCGCCCTCTTGGCGCCGTACACCGCGAAAATTGAAGAAGTACGCGATACGCTGGTGGGCGCTCGGGTGGTTTCAGCCCTGCCTAACCCCCGCCACGGCAAGGGTGATGAACAGAGCGTGCGTGCCGATGAAACGGCGCTGGGCAATCTGATTGCCGATGGTCAGCTTGCTGCTGCCCGCCGGGTGAACCTGGAAACCGTGCTGGCTATTCAAAATAGCGGCGGTATTCGTGAGCCCATTGCCCTAGGTGATGTGAGTGTGGGTGAGCTGGTTGCCGTGCAGCCGTTTGGCAATCGCCTGGCGCTGGTGAGTGTGACGGGCGCGGAGCTTTTGGAAACGTTCGAGATCGGACTGGCAAATGCCCCGGATGAAAGCGGCGGTTTTCTGCAGGTGTCGAACGGTACCGAGTTGGTATATGACAGCCGCCAACCCGTTGGTGAGCGCGTTGTAAGCTTGAAGGTGACGCACAATGGCACGTTACAGCCGGTAGACCCTGAAAGTACCTACACCATCGCCACCAACCACTTCACCGCTGCCGGTGGCGACAGCCATACGGCGCTAGAAGCCGCCTATGATGATGAGCGCAGCACCATTGTTGGCAATACCGACTGGGAAATGCTGCGTGACTATATGGTGGCTGTTGGCGAAGTGGTTTATCAGGTTGAAGGGCGCATCACGGACCAGGCTCGCCAGCATTAAACGCGGATGACGGGCCGTCCGGACGTTACGTAGAGGCGGCCCTTATTCAGAGTCATGAAAGCCACGCAGAAGCTTGGTCACTCATCGATAAGCGTGGCAAAACTACCGAATATCGCCCGCTTGCCATCAAACGGCATGGGATTGATATCCGGCTGTAAGCGTGGGTCCTTCATGACCTTGGGCATCGCCTCATCATGCACGGCGCGGGATGGCCATTCGATCCACGAGAAGATAATGGTTTCATTATCCTTGCGCTGAACAGCCATGGAGTAAGAGGTGATTTCCCCTTCGGGGACATCCTCGCCCCAGCACTCGACTACCCGCAGCGCGCCATGCTCTTTGAAAACTTCGGCAGCAACACGGGCGTGCTCGATGAATATTTCTTTATTAGCCGTGGGCACGGCCGCGACGAAACCATCAATATAGCGTTGAGTGGTGGTGCTCATGATGCTTCTCCAGTCTGGGCTTTGGGCGGGAGTTCTCGAATGGGGCGTACTTCAATGCTGCCGAGTCTCGCGGGTGGGATGCGGCTAGCTAGCTGTAGTGCCTCGTTTAAATCACGCGCTTCGAGCAGGTAAAAACCGGCCAGCTGTTCTTTGGTTTCCGCAAACGGGCCGTCGGTAATCACTGTCTCGCCATTGCGTACACGCACCGTGGTAGCAGTGTCTATTGGTTGCAGCGCTTCACCGGCCAGGTAACTTCCTTGAGCGCTCAGTCGCTCTACCCCCGCGATGCACTCCTGATTAAGGTCATGCCACGCCTGGTCGCTCATGGCACTAATAAGTTGTTCCTGGTAGTACACTAATGCCGCATATTTCATGGCGTTTCTCCTTCAGTAGAAAGGCAACTATCCGCCGACACATTGATCATCCACTGCACGCCAAAGCGGTCAGTGGCCATGCCAAACCCTGCAGACCAGAATGTTGGTTCAAAAGGCATGATCACCTCTCCGCCTTCGGAAAGTCGTGCAAAGGTTCGGGAGGCTTGCTCGATCTCCTGATACTCCAGCTGAATCTGCACGCCTTGTGGTGGCATGTGCTGTTCAAGCGCCATGTCGGCGCCCATCAAGCGACGACCGCGTAGGTTCAGCGAGGCGTGGATGATGCGGTCATGCAGTGAAGGGGGCGCATGTTCCGCCGCTGGGGTTTCTGCGTAAGTCAGCAAGCACTCTATGTGGCCGCCGAGCACGTCGGCATAGAACTGCATGGCTTCCCGGCAGGTGCCAGGAAAGGCGACATACACATTCATGGCATCCGGTACGCGAGCATGGTCGTGATGCTTATCCAGGCCTGCGCCGGGCTCAAACTCCTCAAGTGTAAAGTAGCGCCTTAGCTCAAGGAGTACGTTGCCGTCGGCATCCAGCGTTGGCCACTGTTGTGCCCACTCCAAAGCGACGTCAAGTGAAGGTGTCTCCAGCACGCTATAACCAGCGATACGCTCACTGGCAGGAGCCAGAGGGCCGGGGAGGATAGTGGGAGTGCCGTTATTGAACTGGATCAGGCAGCCATCGCTTGTTGGATGTAAGCCGTTGCCGCTTACGAGTACACCTGCCTGCATCATGCGCTCGTTGTAATCAGCCATGGCGGCAAGCATTTCCTGGGATGGCATAACGCCATTTTCGGTGGCCGCATCGGCACGCCGTATCAGCATGAATTTCATTGAGAGTCTCTTTTATTGTGGTGGATACTCTCTAGACGTCTGGCGTGTTCGCAAATCGACAGGCCTGCAGATTATTTTTTTATAACAAGGTTTTTATAGCGATGTTTTTATAACGATGCTTAAAGTTCGGTCAATCTGTCGAGCAAAAAGCGTTTTTCTGGATCCTGAGTGGTTAATGTCAGGGCCTTTTGGTAAGCATCGCGCGCTGCGTCATTGTTGCCCTGTCGACGTAGCAAATCCGCCTGTGCCGCATACAATAAATAGTAGCGAGAGAGTTGAGGATGATGAGATAGCTCATCAAGCAGTCTCAATCCGGTTGCTGGAGAATCATGCATGGCAACGGCCACCGCGCGATTCAAGGTCAGGACAGGCGATGGATAATGGCGACATAAAGCGTCATACAGCCTGACAACCCGTGCCCAGTCAGTTTGCCCAGAGTCATGGGTTTGGGCGTGTACGGCGGCAATAGAGGCTTGAAGGGTATAAAAACCAACAGGGGTAAGGGCGAGTGCCTGTTCGAGCCACTCAATACCTGTGTGAATTTCCTTCTGGTGCCATAGGTGCCTGTTTTGCGCTTCCAGTGTGACCAGGCCGCCTTGTTGATCCTGGCGGGCATCTCGGCGGGCGTTAGTAAGCAGCATGAGTGCCAGTAGCCCAAACACTTCACCCTGGGGTAGCAACGCTGCCAGTTCCTCGCCAAGACGTAGCGCCTCGCGGGTCAGGCTGATATCGACCACCATTGTGCCGCTACTGCTTGAATAACCTTCATTGAAAACCAGGTAAATAATCTGGAGGACGTCCGGCAAACGCTCGGGCAATGCCTCCGGCGCAGGTACCGCATAGGGAATATGTGCATCGCGAATCTTGCGTTTTGCCCGTACGATGCGCTGTGCCACGGTTGAAGGTTTCATCAGTAGGGCACGGGCGACTTGCTCAGTGGTTAGCCCACACATCTCACGTAGTGTTAGCGCAAGGCGTGCTTCTATGCTTAAGCTTGGGTGGCAGCAGGTAAACAGCAGCCGCAGTGAGTCATCCGCGATAGCGACATCGTCGAATTCCCAGGTTTCTTCCATCGGTAATAGCAAATGTGCCCGGCGGCGTGCTGTACTGCGTCGACGAATTTGATCGATTCCGCAGTAATAGCCGGTGCGGATCAGCCACGCCTGAGGGTTATCGGGGGCGCCTTTGGCAGGCCACTGTTGAGCTGCGGCGACAAAGGCATCTTGCATGGCTTCCTCGGCAAGCTCGAAGTCTCCCAGCAGACGGATCAGGGTGGCCTGAACACGTCTGGCATGAGTACGGTAAAGGGCATCGAGTAAGGAGGGTTTAGGACGCATGGTAGAAGACCCATTCGCATCTATAGGGGCGCCAAAGTGGATAATAGTCAATAATGCTTTCTCAAACCTAGCCTATAGCGCCCCTTTTTACTTGCTCTTTTTCTACTGGCTGTTGTTTTCGTAAAAGGCGAGTCAATCCCCCGCGCGCTGGCCGGTTACACTGTTAAACGGGTGCAGCGCTTCGCGGGTGACATAGAAGCGTAGCGTTTCGCCTTCGTTGACCGGCGGCTGGCCACTCACCCGAATCACAGTGGGCTGGTCGCTGTCGGCGAGCCGCACGTAAAGGTGGCTTTCGGCGCCGGCGGCTTCAAAAAGCTCAAGCGTGGAGTCGACCACGAGGTGCGGTGTATCGGGTGGCGATAGGCGCATATCGTCCGGGCGAATGCCGACTGTGTCGGTCTCGGCGGGAAGATCGTTTAGCAGGTCATGGGTGCCGCGCGTTTGCAGGTACTCAAGCGGCACCATGTTCATCGCAGGCGAGCCGATAAACCCTGCCACGAACATCGACGCAGGGCGCGCGTAGATCTCCATGGGCGTGCCCACCTGCTCGATTTTGCCAGCGCTAAGCACCACCAGACGGTCGCCCAGCGTCATCGCTTCTAACTGGTCGTGGGTTACGTAGAGGCTGGTAGTCTTCAAGCGCCGCTGAAGCTGCTTGATCTCCACCCGCATCTGCACACGCAGCTTGGCATCCAGGTTAGAGAGCGGTTCGTCGAACAAGAAGGCCGCGGGCTCGCGCACCAATGCCCGGCCCATGGCGACGCGCTGGCGCTGACCGCCGGAGAGCTTGCGCGGCTTGCGCTCCAGATACTCTTCGATTTCAAGCATTTTGGCCGCTTTACGTACCCGCTCTTCGATCTCGGGTTTTTTAAAGCCGCGGTTTTTCAACCCGTAAGCGAGGTTGTTGTACACCGTCATGTGCGGATAGAGCGCGTAGTTTTGGAATACCATGGCGATATCGCGCTCGGCGGGTTCGAGACTGTTGACCACCCGATCACCAATCTTGAGCGTGCCGTCGGTAATCGTTTCAAGCCCGGCTACCATACGTAACAGCGTGGATTTACCGCAGCCCGAAGGCCCTACCAGCACCACAAACTCACCGTCTTCAATCGCAAGATCGACGCCTTTCACTGCCTGAACATCGCCAGCGTAGGTCTTTCTAAGCCCTTCCAAGGTAATACTGGCCATCTTATTTCTCCGTCTCGGTCAGGCCTTTCACAAACAGTTTTTGCATAAACAGCACCACTAATACCGGCGGCAGCATGGCAAGCGTGACGGTCGCCATAATGAGGTTCCAGGCGGGTACGCGGTCGGACGAGGCCATCAGGCGCTTGATGCCCAGCACGATGGTGTAGAAGTCTTCGTCGGTGGTGACCAGCAGTGGCCACAGGTACTGCACCCAGCCGTAAATAAACATGATCACGAAGAGAGCGGCGATATTGGTGATCGATACCGGCAGCAGTATGTCCTTGAAGAACTTCATCGGCCCGGCGCCATCCACTCGGCTGGCCTCCATCAGCTCTTCCGGCACGGTCATGAAGAACTGGCGGAACAGGAAGGTCGCAGTAGCAGAGGCAATCAGTGGCAGGGTTAAGCCCGCATAGGAGTTCAGCATGCCGAGATCTGCCACAACGGCGTAGGTGGGGATGATGCGCACTTCGACCGGCAGCATCAGCGTGATAAAAATGATCCAGAACGCCAGCATGCGAAACGGAAAGCGGAAATAGACAATCGCAAAAGCGGAAAGAATCGAAATGGCGATCTTGCCGATCGCGATTGTCAGCGCCATGATCAGCGAGTTACCCAGCATCAGCCAGACCGGCGGCGTGCCGCCTACCTGCCAACCGGAACTGAGCATCTGCCGGTAGGATGCAAACATGTTGTCGCCGGGAAGCAGCGGCAACACCCCACGCACGAAGGCGCTGGATTCGTGGGTCGAGGCGATAAAGGCCACGTATACCGGGAACGCCACGACCAATACGCCTGCAATGAGCACCAGGTGGGTCAGAATATTTAGAAAGGGTCTGTTTTCAACCATGTTTACTTCCTTAACGCACTAGTAGTTGACCCGGCGTTCCACGTATCGGAACTGGATAAACGTCAAGATAATCACGATGCCCATCAGCATGACCGACTGGGCGGATGAGGAGCCTATATTCAGCCCCGCTACGCCATCGGTGTAGACCTTGTAGACCAATGTCATGGTGGCTTGGCCAGGCCCGCCAGCGGTGGTGGCATCGATCACCCCGAAGGTGTCGAACATCACGTAGTTGATGTTGATGATCAGCAGGAAGAAGGTGGTGGGCGATAGAAGCGGGAGCACGATGGTCCAGAAGCGCTTGAAGGGGCCCGCACCATCAATGGCCGCTGCCTCCATGAGTGACTGCGGCACAGATTGCAGCCCTGCCAGGAAAAACAGGAAGTTATAGGAGATCTGCTTCCAAGCGGCGGCAATGGTGATCAAAATCATTGCTTGAGAGCCCGAAACGCGGTGATTCCAGCTGATACCGAACCAGTCGAGCAGATGCGGCAGGAGGCCGATGGTGGGGTTGAACAGAAACCACCATAATACACCTGCTACCACTGGGGCGACGGCGTAGGGCCATACCAGAAGCGTGGTGTAGAACTTGGCGCTCTTCAGCACACGGTTGACGCAAACGGCCAGTAAAAGCGCCAGGCTCATGGAAAGCACCGTCACCGAGACGGAAAAAATCGCGGTGCGCCCCAGCGCGTTCAGGTAGCTGGGGTCGGCCAGAACGCGTGCATAGTTCTCCAGACCGACAAACGTTGTTTTAAAGCCGAATGCATCGGTGCGCTCGAAGCTCGATTTAACCGCCTGGCTTGCCGGCCAGATAAAAAACACCAGCGTAATCGCCAACTGCGGCGCTAACAGTAAGAAAGGGAGCCACCGGTTTTGATAGGTGGAACGTTTGGTCTGCATGACACATCCTGTCGTACGGGCGTTGGTGCGGCTGGCTGCTGTGCTCAGCTGCCAGGAAGTAAGCCATCCCATAGGCCCCGGTGACTTGGGCGTATGGGATGGCTCCTATAACAAACCCCGGCTATAAAAGCCGGGGTTTGTTGACAAGTAATGCGAAGTGCTTAGTTATTGGCTGCCTCAAAGTCGCGCAGGATCTGGTTGCCGCGGCTTGCCGCATCATCCAGCGCTTGCTGACCGCTCTTGTCGCCGGCTAGTACGGCCTGGAACTCTTCGTCCAGAACCATGCGCACTTGGGGGTAGTTGCCAAAGCGCAGGCCTTTGGAGTTCTCTGTCGGCTCGTTTAAGTTGATCTGCTCGATGGCGATATCCGCACCTGGGTTTTCGTCGTAGTAACCCTGCTCTTGGCTCAGCTCATAAGCGGCGGTGGTAATCGGCAGGTAGCCGGTGCCCTGGTGCCACTCGGCCTGAATCTCAGGCAAGGAGAGGTACTCAAGGAATTCAGCAACGCCGGTGTACTCGTCGTCTTCGTGGCCAGAAAGCACCCACAGAGTCGCGCCGCCGATGATCGAGTTTTGCGGTGCGCCGTCTACGTCGTCGTAGTAGGGCAGCATGCCAAAACCTACGTCGAAGTCGGAGTTAGCCAACACATCGGCGCGTGATGCTGACGAGTTCATGTACATCGCGCAGTCGCTGGAATAGAACGAGGGTGCCGCGTCCGGGCCGTTTGCTGGGCCTGCGTAGCTGTAGACGCCGCTATCCGACCACTCTTTCAACTGATCCCAAAAGCGCGCCTGTACGTCGCCGTTAAAGGCAAACTCGGTGTCCAGACCGCCGAAGCCGTTTTCCTGGGTGCCGATGGATTGATTGTGCAGTGCTGAGAAGTTCTCAAGGCCGACCCAGTTAGCCGCATAGGCCATGGTGAAACCGCAAGAGGCCGCGCCTTCATCGACGATTTGCTGACCCATCTCACCCATCTCAGCCCACGTAGTAGGCGGTGATTCAGGGTCGAGGCCAGCCGCTTCAAAAATGGTTTTGTTGTAGTAAAGAATCGGTGTGGACGAGTTGAACGGCATGGAGAGCATGTTGCCGTTGGTGTCGGTGTAGTAACCGGTTACCACGGGCAGATAATCAGCCGGATCAAAGGTGTTGCCGTGCTCTTCCATCAGCTCAAACACCGGATAGATAGCGCCCTGGGCGGCCATCATGGTGCCGGTGCCCACTTCGTAAATTTGTACGATGTGGGGCTGCTCGCCTGCGCGGAAGGCAGCAATGGTGTTCACCATGGTTTGTTCGTATTCGCCCCGGTAGGAAGGCGTGACACGGTACTCATCCTGGGTGGCGTTGAAGTCTTCGGCAAGCGCGCTCAAGCGCTCGCCCAGCTCGCCGCCCATGGAGTGCCACCAGGTGATCTCGGTAGCGGCGTGGGCAGAAACACTCAGAGTGGCCGCGGCAATACCGGCAGATAACGCGCGTAACATAAAACGAGACATGTAAGCTCCTTTTGGGCCTGGCGAGAGCCAGGTGGCACAATGCGTTTTTAAGATTTGTGGGTGCACTGAACATTAGTGAGTGTAGATGACATTTTGATGAATGCTAACTGGACCAAGGTTTTATAAAAGCTTTGGGTTTTATCCAAGGGCATTGGTAGTAGGCGCTCTGCGAGGGCGATGATAGGGTTGAGACAATGTGCATAACTAATGAGAGTCGTATGAGTGACGCAATAGCGCTATTAACCAAACTGGTCTCTTTCGATACTACCTCCCGTGGCTCTAACCTGGCGCTGATCGAATTTGTCGAAGCTTATCTTGAAGAGTACGGCGCCGCCTCCGAACGGGTGATGAGCCCCTGCGGCACCAAGGCGAACTTGATTGCCCGTATAGGCCCTGATGCGCCGGGTGGGGTGATGCTCTCTGGCCATACCGATGTGGTGCCGGTGGAAGGCCAGCCCTGGTCGACGGATCCTTTCGCCCTGCATGACGGCCAGGACGGTAAGCTTTACGGCCGTGGCACCTGTGATATGAAAGGCTTCATTGCCTGCGCTCTTGCCATGGTGCCCACGTGGGTGAAAACGCCTTTGCAGCAGCCGATCTATTTTGGTTTTTCCTATGACGAGGAGGTTGGCTGTGTCGGTGCGCCTGCGCTGATCAAACGGTTCTACGAGCACTACTCAACCACCGCGCACGTCATTGTTGGTGAGCCGACCAGCATGCAGCCCGTCGTGGCCCAGAAGGGCGCCACTAATCTGCGCACCACCGTCGTAGGGCGCGAAGCGCACAGCAGTCAGGTGAACCAGGGCACTTCGGCCATTCATGTGGCAGCGCGACTGGTCACCTTCATCGAAGACACCATGGCGGCGTTGGTGGAGGAGGGCAAAGTGGATGAGGCGTTCAACGTACCCCACACCAGCCTCCACGTGGGCAAGATCAAGGGCGGTACGGCCATCAATATCATGGCGCGAGAGTGCCAGTTTGAGTGGGAAATACGCCACCTGCCCACCGAGACGTTTGATGAGGTGTTTGCGCGTTTTGAAGCGTATGCCGATACGTTAAGTGCCGAGCTAAGGGCGCGTGGCAAGGACGTACAGATTACGACCGAACCGCTGAATGTAACGGTGCCAGGCCTTGCCGACCGAGATAACCACGCTGTACTGCGCTTGGCCAAGGACCACCTGCCAGGTAAGTGCTGCAACCACGCAGTGGCCTACGCCACCGAGGCGGGGCAATTTCAAGGCCAAGGGTTACAAACGATTATTCTGGGTCCGGGCAGTATCGCTCAAGCGCATCAGCCGGATGAATATATTGAGAAAAGCGAACTTGAGGCGTGCCTGGCGTTTATGGGCTGTTTGGGGAAGGCGCTGGAGCAGCCATGGCGATGACCCGCCATGGCTGCTGTTGAGCGGTTCGCGCTAGACCTCCTGCTGAGCCTTGTACCGCTTCCAGCGCAGGATGAGGGGAGAGATCAGGGCCAGCAGGATCAACCCCATGAGGAGCAGTGAAAATGGCCGATCAAAATAGTAGCTCAGCATGTTGCCTTTCGACATGACCAGCGATTGACGGAAACCGATCTCGGCCATCGCACCTAGAATCATGGCCAGCACAATGGCGGCGGTCGGGAAGCCGGTCTTTCTCATCAGGTAGCCCAGCAGTCCAAACGCGGCCATGACATAAACATCGAACATGCTGTTGTTGATGGTGTAGGAACCCACGACCGACAGAATCACGATGATCGGCGCAAGGATAGCAAAAGGTACCGTCGCTACCTTGACAACCTGCTTTGCCAACGCCAAGCCGACGATACCCATCAATATATTAGCCAGCAGCAGTCCAACGATAATGGCATAGACGATATGCGCATTGACGCTGAACAGCTCGTGCCCGGGTTGCAAGCCATGAATGTACAGGCCGCCCAGCATGACGGCAGTCGCCGCGCTGCCTGGGATACCCAACGTAAGTAAGGGAATCATGGCGCCGCCGGTCACGGCGTTATTGGCTGTTTCCGCTGCTGCCAACCCCTCGATTTCGCCCTTGCCAAAACGATCCGGCTGTTTGGCATTGCGCTTGGCTTCGTTGTACGCCACCCATGAGGCGACGTCGCCGCCTGCGCCCGGTAAGGCGCCCACCACTACGCCAATGACCGAAGAGCGTGAAATCGTGCGCCTCAGTTTTCTCCACTCTACTCGGCTGGGGAAGAGCTGCCCGCTCAACGTGGGGGCTTGGGAGCTAGGGGCGTGGGTACTGTGCAGCTTCTCCGACTGAATCATAACCTGCGAGATAGAGAAGAGGCCGATCATGGCGGGAATCAACGAAATTCCACTCTCCAGCTCAGCCACGCCAAAGGTGAAGCGCGGGTAGGCGGTCATGACATCGACCCCTACTAAACTGATCAATAGACCCAGCAGCCCGGCAGAGAGGCCTTTCACTAGAGCATCGCTCGAGAGGCTACCAATAATGGTCAAGCCGAATATAGCGATTAGAAAATATTCCGGTGCGCTGAAACGCAGCGAAATTTGTGCCAAAGGAGGCGCGAGTAATAGCAGGGCCACCACGCTCACTAGGCCGCCGATGACGGAGCAGAGCGTGGATGTTCCCAGTGCCTTGAGCCCTTCGCCATGCAGCGTCATTTGATAGCCATCGACTGCCGTCGCGGCTGATGCCGGAGTGCCCGGCGTATGAATCAGGATCGCCGTAATGGATCCCCCGTATACGGCCGACGCATAAATGGCTGCAAGCAATACCATCGCCGCTACGGGTTGCATTCCAAACGTTACTGGAATTAACAGGGCAATGCCCATGGTGGCACTCAGTCCTGGCAGCGCGCCCAGGAAAATGCCCCCCAGGACCCCAATGACCAGCATGAGGAGAACATCTGGAGAGGTAAGCTGGGAGAGCACCGACAATAGCAGGGTCGTATCAATAGTCATGATCCCTCTCCTCTATAAAAGTAGTCCGGTAGGCAGCGAGATACGAAGCTGCCAGACGAACAGTAAATAGACAAAAGTATTCATCAGCACGAGGACGAATAACATTTGGACATACGACTTGAGGCCAAAGTAAAACATGAAAAAAATGGCGGCGAGGGAGCTGGCCGTAAAGAAGCCAAGTACGCTGATGAGCGCTAAATAGATACACAGGGCGGTAAACGTCACGGCAGGACCGCGCACATGGGTGAAAATGGGCGCGGAGTTGACGTTTGCCTTTAGGGGGCCCCGTGTCTTGGAGATGCCCGAGGCGAGGATCAGTAGCGAAAACAGGCCTAAAACGGAAAGAATGAGTTTGGGGAACACCGCTGGGTCAGCGGGCATCATCACTGTGAGACTATAAAACACGATCGTGAACAGCAGCATGGCTAACCCAATAGCCACGTCCATATGGAGCGTTTTCATAAAACCACCAATTTATTCTTGTAGAGAACGGCGTGAGATGGGGCTGGCCGTGAAGTGGGAAACTGCCGCGGCCAGGGACTCGGACTACCAGCCGAGCAGGCCTTCGAGTGCGCGAACGCTCTCCTCCTCTTCCTCCAGCATCTCTCGGTAGGCCTCTCCAGTGCGGATATCGACCATCAGGCCCATCTCTTCCATCTTGGCCATGTGCTCAGGGTCCTGCATGCCGCGAACGAATGCTGCCTCCAGCAGCTCGCGCTGAGCAGGGTCGATCCCTTTTGGTGCTGCGATACCTCGTGCCGACCAAGAGATCACGCCTGAATAGCCAAGCTCCTCAAGAGTGGGAACGTCGGGAATGAACGCCGAACGTTCCGGCGCCATGATCGCAATGATGTTCAGGTCACCGTTGCGATGCGCCATGTTGGTATCGCCCACATTGGAGAAGTTGACATCGACGTGACCTCCCTGAATGGCGGCACGTTGTTCTGCGGTGCCGGTGGTATGTACAGGCACGAATTGCGTATCGTAGTGGCGGTTCATCTTCAACATGGCGATATGATCATCACCATTTGCCCCCGTGGTGGATGCTGTCAATATGTTTGACTGAGCATACTCCACCAGCTCGTCGATATTGCTGAAGCGTGTCTCGTTTTTATTGATCGAAATAACACCGTAGTCCGTGACATGGTTGGCAATGAACTCGAAGTCATCCAGGTCGACATTACGGCGATATTGGGGGTCCAAGTAGCCCGTGATCAAGTTGGGTGTGTTGATGTATCCCAGGGTGTAGCCGTCACTGGGTGAATTGAGCAGTTGCGTCCAACCTACCCAGCCACCGCCGCCTGGACGGTTGATGATATTGAGTGGTACGCCAAGCTCGCGCTCGACGCCCGGAAACAGGATACGTGCGCCCACGTCCGTATTACCTCCGGCGCCGAAGGATATGAGCGCCGAAATGGGCCTTTCTGGATAGGTATCCGCTGCCGCAGGGGCGGCGAACATCATGGGCAGTGAAAGGCAGGAGAGTATGCTGATGGTTGTTATCGTTTTCATGTTTAACCTCTTTCTTTATATCTGTCGTATAGATTTATAGTTATGGATGCGTGGCTGGCGTCTAATGGCCATGGTCTGAAAAGACATAGTTTTCGCCGGCTTCAGACCAGGTCGAGGCGCTGCAAGGTATCCTTCAGGCCGAGCAGATCGACTGTGTTGCGCCCTTTCTTGATCTCTTCTCGGTATGAGGCTTCAGTGCTTTCGCGCTCTACAGTGGCTTCTAGCACCGCAGCGAGATTCTGCTGCGGAACCGCCACGACACCGTCCTCGTCTCCAAACACATAGTCCCCTGAGTGAATGACCGTGTCCCCGATGCAAATAGGAACATTGATTCTGCCCGGCTGCTTCTTGGCGGTGCCTTTGATGCTCAAGCCGCGGCAGAAGACAGGGAAGCCCAGCGTTTTTATCACTTGGGCATCCCTGACCGAACCGTTGATGATGAGACCCGAAACGCCTTTGCTGATCGCCTGCTCGGTGAGAATATCCCCCCAAGGACCCGCTTCGATGAAGCGCTTGGCATCGACCACCAGTACATCACCCGGCTGAATATGCAGTAAGGCGTAATGCAGCATGAGATTGTCGCTTGGGCGTATATCGACCGTGAACGCGGGCCCAGAAAGGCGCATGGAGGAGCAGAGAGGCTTGATACCGCTGTCGAGTGCGCCGACAGCACCTTGCGCTTCATAGATAGAGGCGCTACTGAACTGACTGAGTTGTGAAGCGAGATGCTTATTTATCATTATTGTGTTCCTAGGTTGACAACAATTTCACTATTGTCTATTGATTGTCTATAATCGATTATCTTTAATCAATCAGCGAATAGCGCACATAAGTCCAAAAAAAATGAATTTACGACAGATACGTTATTTCTGCGAAGTGGTCGATGCCGGTGGCGGAAGTGCGGCTGCCAAGCGGCTTTTTGTGGCGCCGACTGCTATCAGTGCGCAGGTCGCGCTGCTGGAACAAGTCTTGGGTGGGGAGCTCTTTGATCGCGCAACGCGGCCGATGAAGCTCACTTCGCTGGGAAAGTTCGTCTATCCCCGTGCAAAAGAGCTATTGGCTCAGGCTTCACGGTTGGAGCAAGAGGCTAGGCAAGTGGCTAATGGGAGCGGTGGATGGTTGGGAGTGGGTTTCATCCGCTCAACGCTTTTTTCATTATTGCCCAGCGTGATCAAGAGTTACCGTGAGGAGCATCCAGAGGTTCATCTGGATCTTGTTGAAGTACTGTCGGAATATCAGGAAGAGCGATTAAGGCAGCACCGCATCGATGTCGGTGTCTCGCGATTCATCGGCACCTTCGAGCGGCAGGCGGACATGCAGTACGAGGTTATCATCAATGACCCTTTCTGGGTCGCCTTGCCCATCGATCATCCGCTGGCCAAGCGCGACAGCTTTTCCATCCGCGATTTCGAGCAATTACCCTTCATTCTCTATCCGAAAGATAAACGTAGCCCTTTCGGTCAAAAGATGCTGACGTATCTCGACGAAAGAGGCGTGCGCCCAGCGGTCATCCATGACGCGATTGAAATACACACGGCGTTGGCTCTGGTGGGAGCAGGGTTGGGAGTCACGTTAGTGAGCGGTTCGATTACGACCAATAACCGAAGAGATGTCGTGTTTCTACCTGTCAATGACATTGACATCAGTACCATGCTGGTGGCGGTGAGCCGAAAGGGGGAGGCGAATCCGCTGCTGGAGGGGTTCATTCGGATGTTGATCAGCAAGGCTGACGAAGCAATAAAGTGATCCTACAAGAAACTTCCCACCCCGTTGCGGAGTGGAAAGTCGAGACTGCTTGCGAACCACTTCAGTGCTGATGGTTATGCTCGAAAAGCTCGGCTTTGGCATTGCGCATTACATCTTCACACGCCTGCTGGTGCGCCAGTTGGGTCAATAGCTGCTGGGTGACTTCAAACCCTTTGCCCAGGCAGGTATCCATTTCCTCCTGGCTGACCTGAGGAGAAACATGACAATTAACCTTCAGCGTCCGACCAACACCGTCCAAACGGTCGGCTATCGCCCGCAGCCGCCAGGCGACTCGCTCTTTCCAGTTGGCTGATTCTTCTGCGCCTTCGTTTACGCTAAACGTGCACTGCCATTCGGGTTTATAAACCTTCATGAGAACCTCCGCTGCATTTGGAAAGAATATTGGGTCGTGTTTCGTACTCCGTAAGCCAAAAAAATCTTGCTCAGCCACTATACGCTTAACATGGGACCAAAATCGAATAAAACATAGGCCATGTGTAGGACGGTTTTAAGGATTATCGGTTAGGCTTAAGTGACCGTGATATATGAGCCTTTCTATGATGTCTCTAATTGAAAAAAGTTGCCCTTGCGGTACAGGGTTGTCGACTGACGTATGCTGTGGCCGTTACCACGATGGCGCGCCAGCCCCTACCCCGGAAGCGCTAATGCGCTCTCGCTACAGTGCCTTTGCGCTGAATCTATGCGACTACGTGCTTGCCACTTGGCACGTGAGCACTCGCCCTGAAGCGCTATCACCGGACCTTAACACCGAGTGGAAAGCTCTCATCATTGTTAAAGCAGCATCCGAAGAGACGCCCCCCGATGCTGATAAAGGTTATATTCATTTTCGCGCTTATTTCAAAGAGCGTGGCCGCTGGCACATGCTTGAAGAAAACTCGCGTTTCGTGTTTGAGCAGAGCCGGTGGTGGTACGTGGATGGGACGCCTGAGGTCGTGCGTCTCAAGCCGCGGCGTAACGATCCCTGCTTTTGTGGTAGCGGCCGAAAATTAAAGCTATGTTGCAAAGAGTAGCTATGCGTTAACTAATAAAAACGAGGGGTTGATGTCATGGCATATAGTGGCAGGGGACTCGCTCGTTATTGCATCACATTAGGGTTTGTCAGTGGGTTGTTATTGTGGGGAACGACGTTCACGTTTGCTGAAAATCGGTACCCGGATAGAGAAATTACCGTTGTCATTCCCTTTGGTTTAGGAGGGGCGACCGATGTGTTGTTTCGGGATATTTTTGACACGGCACAAATTTATCTAGACCAGCCAGTGCTTGTGGTTAATATGCCCGGTCGTGAAGCCATGCGGGGCGCTCAGTATGTCAAAAATGCCTCGCCCGATGGTTATACGTTGCTCGGTAGTCATCAAACGATTGATCTTTCGTACCTGGCGGGGCTCGCTTCGTTTTCCCATGCAGACTTTGCGCCGGTGTCACTGCTGGTTCGCACGATTAATATTCCCGCCACGTATGCAGGGCATGCGGCTCAACAAGCCAGCGATATTGGCGCGTTAGTGCAGACTTCCTCAACCCCGCTCAAGTTTGGCGTTATCGCTAACTCCACCGACCACTTGTTCTGGCTGCAGTTTTTTGAACAAAGCGGTATCTCGCTCTCGGATGTACAGTTGGTTCATTTTCCTGATACGGCCTCCGAGGTAGAAGCTTTGGTGGCTAGAGAAATTGATTTCGCCATGCTTAACCTGCCCTCGGCGGGCACTCTTTTTGTCTCGGGTGCCTTGGTGCCACTGGCCGTAGCGGGGAGTGAGCGACTCTCTGGGTTGCCGGACGTTCTTACGCTTCGTGAGCAGGGAATTGATCTGGTCCATACGAGCGACCGAGGTGTGTTTGCGCCTGCAGGAACACCACCGGGAGAGCTTGCCGTTTTGAACGATGCGTTAGCTTACGCGCTTGCCAGCGAGCCATTACGTCATCGGATTACACATGAGTATGGCTCATTAATTGATTATCGGTCGCTGAGCACTTATCGCGACTATTTGGATGAGCAATTTAATGAGCTGGTATCACTCACAGAACGGGTACACTTGGGACGGTGAAAGATATCAATGCCAAGGCCTGATGGGGCGTAGAACCATGCGGATAAATACGCGCCAATTGGCGTTGGAAACCCTGCTACTTATGATATCGGCAACCCTCGTTTGCATGGGAGTCGTCGGGGTGGTGGTCGGTCTCAGTGTGCCGACACGGCCATTTTTTGCAACGCTAGTGCCGGATGGAGCACTGGTCACTCTGCTGGTCGGCATTGCGCTGCTGGCGTCGCTTCAGGGGTGGAGAAAAACAAGAACTATCAGTATCTTATCTCTGTTTTTGGTTGTCACCTACACCTTGGTACATAATAGCCTGGAAGGCGGTCGAGGCGACTCATGGCTCAGCAATGGGCCGCGTATCACCAGCTTGTCGGCAGGCTTTTTTTTAATGATTGGGGTGTGCTTTTGGTTGGGGCTTTCTACCGCATGGCGGCGCTGGTTATGGATAGCCGGTGGGCTAAGCCTGTGGGGGCTTGCCCTTTTTGTGGTTGGAAAACTATGGCTTACGCTAAGCGGTGCATCTCCTCTGTTCTCATCGTCGCCCATGAGTGCATTGGTCATTACCTGCTTTTTAGGTACCGCCATGCTGGCAGCAGGCTTACGGGGTAAACCGCAACGTCTAAATCCAGGTCGGGTGACCGTCGTCGCCTCGCTATGGGGCGTTACGATCAGTTGTTTTATCTGGTTATTGTTAAACGCTTATCAACAAACGTCGCTGCAACAGCAAGCCGCCTATCTATTGGATAACGTTCAACTCAATATCGAGCGGGCAACACAAGACCGCTTGCGATTAATGCAACGAATGGCGGAGCGGCTGAACGCCATGGGCACAGACTGGGATGTGAACCTGTTGGATAATGACGCACAACACTATCTGCGGGACATCCCCAGTATTAGCGCCATTGCGATAGTTGATCAGCAGCAGTTGTCCTGGGAGTGGGGAGTGGGGCGGACGGTTGAAATGGAACGATGGCTACGTCAGCAGTTGGAGGAAGAGCAAACACGTGCCTGGATGCAAATTCCGCTCGGTCGTCCAAGGATGTTGATGACGGATACCAGCCGACCCCACGAAGCGGTATTTGTTATCCCGGTTCCCGCTAACAATCGTTACCTGTTCGCCAGTTTTAACCTGGCCACCATGTTGGAAAACGAGTTGCGCCTAGAGGTGGGCCCTTTCCAGGTGAGAGTGAATCGTGATGACATGCCGCTGATGAAGCTACACCCCGCTGGTTTTGCTGCCGACCGCATGGAAACGCCAGAGCTTGCGCTGGCGTCACGCTATATCGGCTTGCCCGGCGGCATTAACCTGGTGCTTTATGTCTACCCAGGTAACCAGCACAACTGGCATCAATTGAACCTGCTGTCGTTTGCGGTTGCGTTAGGCAGCTTGCTGCTTAGTGGTTTGTTGGCTTTTAGTCTTGGCGTTGTGAGCGTCAGTGTTTCTCGTGCCCGCGAGCTTGTTCAGACGCGTCAGTCATTGGAAGACCAGCAGGCGATTCAGCACATGATTGCCCAAGAGCAGCCCCTAAAGGAAACGCTGGAAAGTCTGTGTCTTATGTTGGAGCGCGAGTTACCTTCGGCAATCTGTTCTGTCATGTTGGCTAACGAGACAGGTACTCACCTGGAATTCATCGCGGGAGACCGACTGCCCGCCGCTTATCGCAGCGCGATACAACGCATTTTGATCAGCGCGAATAATGGCGCTTGTGGTAGTGCCGCCTATCAGGGGGCAACGGTGATATGCGCTAATATTGCCGAGGACGAGCGCTGGCGGGGCTATCATGGCGTTTCCAAACAGGCGGGGCTTGCCTCCTGTTGGTCGAGCCCTGTCTACGGTGGCGAGGGCCAACTGGTAGGCACTATTGCAGTTTACTACCCAAAGCCCAGCACCCCAGGCAGTGCCGATACGGTGCGAATTGAAAAAGCGGCTGGCTTGATGGCGCTGGCTGTTGAGCGTTTTCAGGTGCGGAGCTCGTTGGAGGAGAGCGAGCAGCGCTATCGCTCATTGTTTACCCATCATCCTGATGCGGTATTTACCCTGGATGAGGCGGGCTGCTTTGTAACGGCCAATGCCACCTGCGCGTCACTGACCGGTTACTCCGTTGAGGAAATGCTCGGCAAGCCGTTCACCTTCTTTATTGCTGAACAGGATGTGACGCGCGTAGAGGCCTATATTGAAACGGCCCTGCAAGGGGGGATTGACCGATATGAACTCAATCTGAAAGACCGCGCGGGTCGTTTGCATCAATTGGATATTATTCATCTGCCGATGGTGGTGCATAACACCGTGCAAGGGGTGCATGCCATTGCTCAGGAGGTGACAGCTGCCCGTCAACAGGAGTCTCGCCTGCGTATCCTGGAGCGCAGTGTGGAAGCCAGCGTTAACGGCATTGTGATCGCCGATGCTGGACAGCCTGATTTGCCCATTGTTTATGCCAATAAAGCGTTTACGTTAATAACGGGATATCGCCAGGAGGAAATCCTTGGTAAAAACTGTCGCCTGCTTCAGGGGCCTGGCAGCGATCCGGCGGTTATCCAACGCATTCGTGCTTGTATTAATGAGCAGAAAGACGTCAACGTCACTATCTGCAATTACCGCAAAGATGGCACGCTATTCTGGAATGATCTGTATATAGCGCCGGTACGCGACCAGGACGATCAGGTAACGCACTTTGTCGGCGTGCAGCAAGATATTTCCGAGCATAAAGCGTACGAGGCGCGTTTGGCTCACAATGCTTCACATGATGACCTGACCCGCCTGCCTAACCGTACATTCTTTGAGGAAATGCTGTTAAAGCAGTTTTCTACGCTGGGTAAGGATAAAAAGCGTCTGGCCGTGCTGTTTGTGGATCTGGATGATTTCAAGCCCATTAACGACAACTTGGGGCATGTAGTGGGTGATCAGGTGTTGGTCGAAGTCGCCCGTAGGCTTATCAATGCGGTCAGGCCTGAGGATACGGTTGCCCGTATGGGCGGGGATGAGTTCGTTATTCTGCAAACGGCGATTAACGACGAGTCTGACGTTGTTGATTTGGTGGAGCGGTTGCTGCCTATGTTAGCGCGCCCTTACCGTATTGAATCCCAAGAGCTTTACCTGACCGCGAGTATCGGTATCGCGATGAGCCAGCCAGATACACTTCAGCCAAAAACGCTGATTCAACAAGCCGATATGGCGATGTACAAGGCCAAGCAGCAAGGGCGTAATGCCTACGAGTGGTTTACCCACGCGTTTACCGATACGGTTAGCGAGCGCATGGTGCTGCGTAATGATCTCCAGGAAGCCATTGAGCGCGAAGAGTTCGCACTGCATTACCAGCCGTTAATGAATCGGGAAGGAAAGCTTGCCGGTGTAGAAGCGCTACTGCGCTGGGAGCATCCGGAAAAAGGCTTTATCTCTCCCGCGCGGTTTATTCCGCTGGCAGAAACCACCGGGCAAATTATTCCGATCAGTGAGTGGGCACTCCAACGTGCTTGCCAGGATATGCAGTCACTGGCGCAACAAGGGCTGGGTAAAATACGTGTGGCGGTTAACCTTTCACCGCTCCAGTTCCAGCGCTCCAATTTTCTTGCCACGCTGCGCCAAACCCTGCTAACCACCGGCCTACCGGCTGAACAGCTGAGTCTGGAACTGACCGAAGGTATTTTGACGGATAACGCTGAAGGCGCGATCGATACGCTGCATGCCCTGCGCAGTATGCATATTGGCGTGTCGATTGATGATTTTGGTACGGGCTATTCAAGCCTTAGTTATCTTAAGGACCTGCCTATTAGCACGGTGAAAATTGACCGCAGCTTTATTAATGAACTCACCAATAGCTACGATGATGCGGCGATTGTGCAAGGGATTATCTCCATGGCTCACCACTTGGGGCTCAAGGTCGTGGCTGAAGGAGTGGAGACCGAAGAGCAGTATCAGCGCCTGCTGGGCTATCAGTGTGATATTTTCCAGGGCTATCTACTGGCCAAGCCGATGCCAGTGGAAGCCCTGCAAGCCTTTATTGCCCATTTATCTCCCTAAGGAGCTGGGATGTCGTTACCCTCAACCCCTTGGTATGTTTACTTATTAGAGTGCCGACGCGGGACTTATGTGGGCATCACCAACAATATCGCTAAACGCTATCGCGCCCACTGTGCGGGCAAAGGGGCGCGTTATACCCGTGCTAACCCACCGGTTGCTCTGCTGGGCGCCCAGCCGTTTGAAGATAGGGCCGCCGCCAGCCGGGCGGAGTATCAGTTGAAACAGCAAACCTCTGTTCAAAAACGTCATTGGGCAACGCGCTGGCCGCTTTCGATAGAAGTGGATTAAGCTAACGTAAAGCTAAAGCGCTCGTTTTTATACGAGCCTGCCGCCTTTCCCGGTTATTCAGGAGCCAACATGCTGACGTTTTTCTCTGAGGATAGTCGTTTGCGCCAGGCGCGAACGGAGCTTCATGACGGGGCACTTGTCAGCCCCTTTGAGTGCCCCGAGCGTGTTGACCTGGTGCTCGAACAACTGCGCCAGGCCGGTTTCGAAGTGCGCGCTCCTGACGCCTATGGCCTTGAGCCGGTATGTGCGATTCACGACGCCAGTTACGTCAGCTTCCTTGAAACCTGCTGGCAGGCATGGCAAGCAGCCGGGCATAGCGGTGAGGCGATCCCCAATATCTGGCCAGCGCGCACCCTGCGTCAGGATAAAATTCCGCTCTCGGTGAGTGGCCAGCTTGGCTACTACGCGCTTGCGGCGGAAACCTCTATCTGTGAAGGCACCTTTGAAGCGGCCATGGCGAGTAAGGACGCCGCGTTGGGTGCTGAGGAATATACCTTGGCCACGGGAGAGCCCAGCTTTGGGTTGTGCCGCCCGCCGGGGCACCACGCTGCATTTGACCAGTTTGGTGGCTACTGCTTTTTTAACAATGCCGCGATTGCTGCCCAGCACGCGCTGGATGCAGGCCGACGCCGCGTGGCGGTGCTGGATGTCGACTTCCACCATGGCAACGGCACCCAACAGATTTTCTATGCGCGTAACGACGTTCTATTTGCTTCGCTACATGGCGACCCTGATGTGACCTTTCCCTACTATCTAGGCTACGCCGATGAAACCGGTACGGGCGAAGGGCAGGGCTTCAACCTCAACTACCCGATGGCGCCTGGCACCAGCGTAGCCACCTGGATGCAAACGCTGGAGCAGGCGCTTATTGCCATCAAAACCCATGAGTGTGAGCTGTTGATCGTATCGCTCGGCGTGGATATCTTCGAAGGCGACCCTATTAGCGCGTTCACTTTCAAGCGCGATGACTTTATTGCCTTGGGCAAGCGTTTGGCAGAAGCCGGTCTACCCACCACCTTTTTAATGGAGGGAGGCTATGCGGTTGAAGAAATAGGTGTCAACGTCGTCAATGTGCTACAAGGGTTTGAGCAGATAAACTCGCGAGATAGATGACAGCTGGCCTTTATTAGGGCAGGCTAACGCCCCCACTAACGGGCAGGGAGCGCAGGCGTGGCAGTTTACGGCGGTATTCAGGGGCATGAATTGGAGCGTTGGCTTAATGCGTTAACCAACGCGGCCTACGACCGGCGCTGCCCGCTTTCCAAGGTGCATGGCGGCAATGCCCGTGCGCGCACCGCCCGGCAGGACCTGCTTTACTTGGCCCACGGCTTTCGCGGTGGCGAGCAGAGCCGTGACGTAGTCGCCGACGGCCTGGGTCGTTGGTGTCAGCACTACCTCACCGAAGCCGAATGGTACGTACTGGTAGGTGATAGTGCGAAGCCTCGCACCACCCGCCAATCCCCCGTGTCTTCCAGCGTTTCCCATGACGAAGTGGATGATGCACTTGAGGTGTTAAGGCAGCACCGCGTGGGCTGAAATAGCCCATGACGCGGGGCAAATCGCGCTGATACAATGGATGCATGAACAGTGCTTCTGCCACTTCCGTTACTGCTTCGCTCGACGACCCCTTCTACTACCTGACGAACTTCCGCTTCGTGCTGGGGTGGGTGGGTGAGCGCCACGCTGACCTTCTAGATACCGACGAACTCACCTTTATAAGCCGCTTTGATACGCTGCCGCGCTCTTCCCAGGCGTTGCTTACCCGTATGGTAATGCGCAAGGGCGAGCTGTTCCGGCTTTACAAACTCAACTACCCGGAAATAGGCGACACGGCAGATGCCCTCGCACCTTTGGCCTCGCTTGGTTGGGTGGATACTGCCCCGGCGCTGAGTGTGAATGAGCTGTTTCATCAACTGCGCTTGGCCGAGCTGCGCTCAGCCTTGGCAACGCCTATACGCGATGCGGGGCTGCCCGCGTCTGCTGGCAAAGCGGTACTCCAGGCCACGCTAACGCCCCAGCTCACTGAGATAAAACCGTTAACCGAGTGGTGGCCAAAAGCGTCGGACAGCATCGTGCGCCTTAACGTAATGGACGTGTGCGACCGGTTACGGCTGATGTTCTTTGGCAACCTGCGCCAGGACTGGGCCGAGTTCGTGCTGACGGAGCTTGGGCTTCAGCGGTTTGAAAAGGTACCGTTCACCGCCGCCTCGCGTGCCTTTCAGAAACGCGAAGAAGTGAATGCTTACTTCGTCTTGCATAGGCTTAGGCAGCGTCTTGAAGAGGGCGAGCCACTTGAACATCTACAGCATGAGCTACCGCCCAAACCCGCTAACGCCTGGTTAGCGACTCGGCATGCCCGCGTGGTGTTGCAGATGGGCCGCGAAGCGGAGCGCAGTGGCCAAACCGAGCAGGCCATTTTACTTTATGCACAAGCGGGTAGCAGCGAAGCCCGCGTTCGCCAACTGCGCGTATTGGAGCGGCTGGGGAGGTATCAGGAGGCATTTGAGCTGGCAACGAATGCCCAGCGACTTACGCCCAATGAAACCGAAGCTCAGGCACTCGCTCGGTTGCTGCCTCGGCTGCGTAAAAAGTTGAAAATGGAGGCGCAGCCGCCGGTGCATGAGCCCGCCTACACGCGCTGGGAGTTAATGCTTCCCGGCCCTCAGCCGGTAGAGCGCGCCGTTGGGCAGCACGTCGGCACACCTGAAGCGCCGGTGTACTATGCGGAAAACATGCTAATCACCGGCTTGTTTGGCCTGCTCTGCTGGCCCGCTATCTTTGCTCCTCTGCCAGGGGCGTTTTTTCATCCGTTTCATAGCGGGCCTGCGGATCTTTATCGTGAAGATTTCGTCGCTCGGCGGCGTGGTTTGTTTGATAAGTGCCTGGCACAGCTAGAGGATGGCAGCTACCGGCAGACGATTCACACAACCAGGCAGCAAAAACACGGCCTGGCGTCCCCCTTTGTGCACTGGCCATTGCTGGATGAAACGCTTTTAGCGCTGGCGCTTGAGTGCCTGCCTGCCGCCCACTTGAAAGCCTGTTTTGAACGGCTTTTACAAGACCTTAAAGCTAACCGGGCAGGGTTGCCCGACTTGATCCAGTTTTTACCCAACGCACCGAAGAATGAACCCCGCTATCGGCTTATTGAAGTGAAAGGCCCTGGTGACCGGCTTCAGGATAACCAGCGCCGCTGGCTGGCATTTTTTCATCAGCATCGTATTCCGGTTGCAGTATGTTACGTGCAGTGGCTGGCTGACTCGCTAGGTACGTTATGAGTAGCGCTGCGGAGTATCGGATAGCCGTTCGCGCACTGTGTGATTTTACCGCCCGCGAGGGTGACCTGGATCACCGCTTTACCCCTTCGCCCAGTGCTCAGGAAGGCATGGCCGGGCATCGCCTGGTGGCCAGCCGCCGAGGCGATGACTATATTGCCGAAATGCCGCTTTCCGGTACCTACAAAAGCCTGGCCGTCACCGGACGCTCTGATGGGTACGATCCTGCCGAAAACCGTTTGGAGGAGGTCAAGACCTACCGCGGTAGCCTTGAGCGCATGGCCGACAACCAGCGCGCGCTGCACTGGGCGCAGGTAAAAATCTACGGCGCCCTGTTATGCAAAGAACGCGGCCTGGATGAAGTTACGCTGACGTTGGTGTATCTGGATATCGCCACTGAAAAAGAGACTTTGCTTAGCCAGAAAGCGCGAGCATCTGAGCTTGAGGCGTTTTTTATCACCCAGTGCGAGCGCTTTATTGCCTGGGCCGAACAGGAAGCGGTGCATCGCAAGGCGCGTGATTTAGCGTTAACAACACTCAGCTTTCCCTATGCCACGTTTCGCCCCGGCCAGCGTGAGCTTGCCGAAGATGTTTATAAGGCCGCCAGCACCGGGCGCTGCCTGCTGGCCCAGGCGCCTACCGGGATCGGCAAAACGTTGGCCACGCTGTTTCCCATGCTCACCGCCATGCCTCGTCAGCAGCTTGATCGGATTGCTTTTCTGACCATGAAAACACCCGGGCGCCGCTTGGCGTTGGACGCCCTGGCTCAGCTTCGCTCTTCTGTACAATCCGCCGAACATTCTGATAACAGCGCGCCGCGTGTGCTGGAACTCATTGCCCGTGAAAAAGCCTGCGAGTACCCCGGAACCGCCTGCCATGGTGATGCCTGCCCGTTAGCGGCGGGCTTCTATGACCGCCTGCCCGCTGCACGCCAGGCCGCCGTGGCTGAAAGCGGGTGGGACCGCGAAACGCTGCGCAAGTTAGCGCTTACTCACAGTGTTTGTCCTTATTACCTGGGCCAGGAACTGGCGCGCTGGGCCGATGTGATTGTGGGCGACGTTAACCACTGGTTTGATCGCCATGCGCTGCTGCATGGCCTGGCACAAGCTAATGATTGGCGAGTGGGATTATTGGTGGATGAAGCGCACAACCTGGTTGAGCGGGCACGTGGCATGTATAGCGCCGAGCTTGACCAGCAGCGTTTTAATCGCGTTAAGCGTAGCGCCCCGAAAGCCCTGAGCCGCTCATTGGCAAGCCTGGGTCGGCAGTGGCAGGCCGTGGTGAAAGATGTCGCCGAAAGTAAGCCGGATGATGCTGAGCGGGAAGGCTATCACCTGCTTGAGTCGCTACCCGATAAGCTGGTGGGCGCCCTTCAGAACGTTGCCGCCTCGATCACCAACCACCTGGGCGAGCACCCCGAAGATATCTCTTATGAGCTGCAGGAGCTGCTGTTTGAGGCGCTGGCATTTTGCCGCCTGGCGGAGAATTTCGGCGATCACTCGCTGTGTGATCTCACATTAAAAGGCCGAGGGAAGGCGCTAATCGGTCTGCGTAATCTGATACCGGCAGACTTTTTAGCGCCACGCTTCAACGCTGCGCATAGTGCCGTACTGTTCTCAGCCACCCTAACGCCTGCCCATTATTACCGTGATTTGCTGGGCCTGCCAGCGCACACGGTGTGGCGCGAAGTGTGCTCGCCCTTTGTGGCCCGCCAGCTTGAAGTGTGCATTCGCCGGGATATCTCGACCCGCTTTCGCGACCGGGAGGCATCGCTTGCGCCGATGGTGGCCGAAATGGCCCAGCAGTATGAGCAGGCGCCGGGCCACTATCTAGCATTTTTTAGCAGTTTCACCTACCTCAATGCCGCGCTTAAGCTGTTTTGTGAACAGCACCCTGACATCCCTGCATTTGCCCAAACGCCGGGCATGCGTGAAGCCGAGCGCGAAGCGTTCTTGCAGCGTTTTACGCCGGGTGGGCAGGGCATCGGCTTTGCGGTGCTGGGCGGCGCCTTTGCTGAAGGTATCGACCTGCCCGGCGACCGACTGATTGGTGCGTTTATCGCAACGCTTGGGCTGCCGCCGTTTAATGCTTTCAACGAAGCCCTTAAAGCGCGCCTCACGGCACGGTTTGGCCAGGGCGATGACTACACCTACCGCATTCCGGGGATGATCAAGGTGGTACAGGCCGCCGGACGGGTGATCCGCAGCCCCTCTGATGAAGGGGTTGTGGTATTAATGGATGATCGTTTTGCCCACACCCGCGTGCAGGCGCTATTACCCAGCTGGTGGGCGGTAGGCGGATCATCATTTTGATAACCAACGTGATAACCAGGGACGCAAGTGAATGGCGGATTTGTTGTGGTATCAGTATGCGTTGATCGGGCTGATTTTTGCCTGGAGCGGTTTTGTCAGAACCAGCCTGGGGTTTGGCGGCGCGGTGCTGGCGTTGCCGTTTCTACTCTTGGTGGTTAACGATCCACTACTTTTCCTGCCAATTATCGCCATTCATCTGCTGATCTTCTCCAGCTGGATCGCTTGGCAGGGTAACCGCCAAATAAAGCGAGAGAGTGGCAACGCGTCGGCACAGAGCAATATTGATTGGGCCTATTTACGCAAGGCCCTGAAAATTATGATCATCCCCAAGCTGGTTGGCGTGGTGGGCCTGTTAACGCTGCCTGCCTCTATCATGACCAGCATCATTTTCGGCATCGTGCTGGTCTACGCTGTTGGCTATGTGCTCAATAAGCCGTTTCAAAGCAACAACAGGTACGTCGACTATGTGCTGCTGGCCCTGGGCGGCTATGTCAGCGGTACGTCGCTGATTGGTGCGCCGCTGATTGTGGCGGTGTTTGCCTCACATGTCGCCAAGGAGCAGCTGCGCGATACCATGTTCGTGCTGTGGTTCATTCTGGTCGTGATCAAGATGATCTCGTTTGTGTTTGCCGGTGTGGACCTACAGCTGATCCATCAGCTATGGCTATTGCCCTGTGCGTATGCCGGGCACCTGGTGGGTGAGCGGGCGCACCGCTATATCATCAAAGCCGATACAGGCGTGTTCTTCCGGGTGCTGGGCGCGGTGCTGATCTTTGTCAGCATCATAGGGTTGGTATTTTCGCCTTCTTGATTATCGGCTTGGTATGAAAACGTTGCTACCGCTTAAAGCGTGCTGTCGGCGCGTAGCAGCGTCCTGCTCAGGATCACCAGTATCACCGCCAACACGCAGCAGAGCACGGCCATGCCGGTATAGACATTGCGCAGTGACTCAAGCCAGGTAACCGCAGGGGCGACCGCAATGGGCGAGATAAACTGACCAAGAAAGAAGGTAGCGGTAAAGCCACCAAACACGCGGCCACGCACTCGCTGTGGCGTAATACGCATCAGCCAGGCCGTGGTGTTGGGCATAAAGGCGCCCAGGCCAAGCCCCGAAATGGCCGCGCCGACAATCGCCATGGCATAACTCTGCGTAAGGCCCACCACCAGAAAGCCCAGCGCGGCCAGTACAAAGCCCGCTATATAGATCGTCATGACCGACAAAAAGGGTTTGTAGTAGCCATAGCAGAACGACACGATGCTGGCGGTAAAGGCGGCGGTCGAGAGCGCAATGCCGATGGCTAAACCGCTGACCTCACCCTGCTCTGAAAGTAAAAAAGGCAGTTGCGCCGGAAACATGTAAAACATCATCATGCTCAGCATGCCCGCCAGATAGGCAATCCCGGTGCGCATATAGTCGACCTTGACTGGCGCGTTGACGCTGCCTGCCTGCGCATTGCTTTGAAGCTTAGGCGCCTTGAGCATCGCCCAGGCATAAGGCAGTAGAAACACCCCGGTTAGGTAAAGCAGGAAAGGCCCCCGCCAACTCCAGTCGGAGAGTAGCCCACCCAGATTAATAAACACCACGCCACCGAGCGCCATGCAGCTACTTTGCAGACCCAAAAAACGCACTCGCTCGGGGCCATCAAAATAGTCGCCAACTAGCGTAGTACTAATACTTAAAATACCGGCCACGGCGATGCCCATCAGCGCCCGTGATGCTAACAACAGGTTCACGCTATCAATCAAGAAGCCCGCTCCACCCGCCAGGCCATAAATGGACAACATCATCAGGAGTAGAGGCTTGCGCCCAAACCGGTCGGCCAGATAGCCCATTAGCGGGCTGAACAGCGTAATCATCAGCGCAGGAAGCGTCAGGATCAGTTGAATCAACACCTGCGGATGATCCGAAAAATGGCGGCTGATACCCGGCAAAGCAGGCGCAATAATCGCACCCGACATCACCGTCATGGTGCTGGCAAACAGCAGTACGGCTTTGGTATGGGTTAAATGGTTGATGGTGAGCTTCCCTAGATGAACATCGAGATGGCAAAGGCACTGATAATAGCACTGTCGTTAGCAAGCTACTATTTTACGTCAGGAAGTAAGGGAGGGGGCGGCCCGCGTTGGCGAGTGTTAGTCGAGTTGCATAAAAGAGAGGTTGGGGAGACTGCGAATTTCAAGCGAACTTGCGTGTGCACAGAGGCTGATGGTCCAGCCTTGCTGCTGCCATTGCCAGGCATGAACATTGCCCCTAGGGGCTAGCCGCTCAAGACGGGTGCTCAATACATGGCTTGAAGGAGTGCCGGACAGGCTATCCAGCTTGAACAGCGCTTCGTGGAGTGTCCATGCGCGGTAAAAGGCGTCTAGAGGTACAGCGGACTGATGTATCTTGCGGCGTACGTCGGCCTCAGGCAGGCACGCCACCAGCTCGGGTAGGCGTTTTTTATGTCGCAGGCGAACATGCTCTATATCAATGCCCACAGGGACCGTGGCGATACCGGCAATCACGCGGTTGTCGCGGTGGGCGAGGCACGCTTTCCAGGGGAGCGGCAGCGCTGGATGCCACGGCGCGCCGCTGCCTCTGGGAGACCACTCACTAACGGGGCAGTGGTAGCCGCGCGCATCGGCAAGCCTGGAGAGAAGCTCTCTGCCCAGCGCCGATAAACAAGCCCCGCTGCTGTGAGCGGGGGCTTGGGCCAACACAATGTCTAAATACGCGGTCATTAGTCGGCTAGCGTGACAACGTCACCTCGCAGCGCGACACCGGCCATAAGCGCCCCTGCATGGCACTCATACTCACTGGTCGAGGACATCGGCTGACGGTCATAAAAACTCTCAATGTTAACCACCGCATTACCGCCTTCCGCTTTGACGCGGTCTTGCAAGCTAAGAAGCGCCGAGAGCATGACCCACTCGCAGGCTTCTACATCAGACTTGTTGAAGGCATTGGTCTTTTTATTTGTGACGGCAGGACCATGCTCGGCGGTAATCTCGCCGTGCGGAGTGTCGCCAAAGATAAATTGAATATTGGAATCAAGCCGTGCTCTCGCATCGGGCGTGTTCATTGCGTCCTCAATAGAGAGCATGTGTGTCGTGTCGCGCGCATGGCTCGTCGTGCTTACTAGTAGAGCGCCTAGTAGCACCCCCATTAACATCATTCCTCGGCTCATTTAGCGTTCCTTCTTGCTGGGTTTAAGTACCTGAGAGCAGGTAGTGTGAGTGGCACTGAGTCGTAAGCGATATCAGGGCCAGCGGCGGAAGATCAACGAGGTGTTGATGCCTCCAAAAGCGAAGTTATTGCTCATGACATAGTCACAGTCAATGTTCCGTCCTGGGCCGTTCAAGTAGTCGAGTTCTGCACAGGCATCATCAAGGCGGTCAAGATTGGCGGTGCCGTGGAACCAGCCTTCCTGCATCATCTTGATGGCGACCCAGGCTTCCAGCGCACCGCAGGCGCCTAGCGTGTGGCCGGTGAAGCTTTTAAAAGCGCTAATGGGCAGGTTTGAGCCGAACACCGCGTGTGTCGCATGACTCTCGGCAATATCGCCCCGCTCGGTGGCCGTGCCGTGGGCGCTGACATAACCAATCTGCTCGGGCTGCAAATTTGCATCCTCCAGTGCCTGGCGAATCGCTTGCTCCATCATGCTGGCATCCGGCTGGGTAACGTGGCGGCCATCGCTGTTGGTACCAAAGCCCACAAGCTCTGCGTGAATGGTGGCTCCCCGTGCTTGGGCGTGCTCCAGTTCCTCAAGGATCAGCGTGCCTGCCCCTTCTCCGATCACCAGACCGTCGCGCTCGGCGTCAAAGGGGCGCGGCGAGGTGTGCGGCGCGTCATTGCGCGTACTGGTCGCAAACAGCGTATCGAAGACGGCCGCCTCGGAAGCCGAAAGCTCCTCGCAACCACCGGCAATCATGGCGGTCTGGCGTCCGAAACGGATGGCTTCGTAAGCATAGCCGATGCCTTGGCTGCCAGACGTGCAGGCACTTGAGGTGGTATAGATCCGCCCGCGCACCCCGAGAAAAACGCCGATATTGACCGGTGCGGTGTGGGCCATCATGCGAATATAGGAGTTGGCGTTCAGGCCATCGGTCGACTTATTGATCAACATGTTGCCAAAGTCGGCAATGGCGTCGGGCTCCCCAGCGGAGGCGCCGTACGCGATCCCCATCTGGCCACTGCCTAAGAGCGGCGTATCCAGCAGGCCTGCATCTTCCAGCGCCAGCTCACTGGCACGCGTGGCCATCTGCGCGCCGCGGCCCATGCTGCGCAGCGCCCGGCGATGATAATGCGCAGGCAAGGTAACGTCGCGCACGGGCGCCCCAAGGCGCGTATTGAGGCCGTCATAACTTTCCCAGTCATCCATGTGGATAACGCCGTTTTGCAAACGCTCAAGGCGAGCCTTGATGCTTGGCCAGTCGTTGCCGATCGGCGAGAAACCGGCCATGCCGGTCACTACCACACGGCGCCCCAGCCCGCCCTGGCGTTGTACATTACTTGCCATCAGCACATCCCTCCGTTGACGGCGAATACTTGCCGAGTGATATAGCCAGCATCGGCTGAACATAAAAAGCCCACCGTGGCTGCGACTTCTTCGCTGGTACCGGTGCGTTGCATGGGAATTAACTTGAGCGCTTCCTCGGTAACCAGGTCGTCGGTCATGTCGGTGTCGATCAAGCCTGGGGCAACGCAGTTGACCGTAATGCGGCGTTTCGCCAGTTCCACGGCCAAGGCTTTCATGGCACCGATCAGCCCGGCCTTGGCAGCGCTGTAGTTGACCTGGCCACGGTTGCCCATCATGCCTGAAACCGAGGACATCACGACGATGCGGCCGGGCGCCCGGCGGCGAATCATCGGCATGACGAGGGGCTTCACAACGTTATAGAAACCGTCGAGATTGGTGTGGATCACGCTGTCCCAATCCTCATCAGAGAGCGCGGGGAAGGCGGCGTCGGCGGTAATGCCCGCATTGCAAACAACACCGTAGTAGGCGCCATGCGCTTCGATATCGGCGTCCAGCGCCTGCTGCGCCGCGGCCCTGTCGGCAACATCAAAGCACAGCACGCGGGCGTTGCGGCCCATATCACGAATCTGGTTTGCGACGGCTTTTGCCTCTGCCTGACGCTGACGGCAATGTACGACGATATCGAAGCCATCCCGCGCCAAGCGTAAGGCGATGGCTTGGCCGATACCGCGGCTTGAACCGGTAACCAGGATGGTATTCGTCATTGAGTTTTTCCTTGTTGCATCATTTCCAGCGCCTGTTGCGTATCGGGCTGAAACACGTTGAGTGTGGCGTTAGCGATCAGCTGTTGCTGAGCGTCTAGCAAGCGCCCCTGAAACGCGCCCAGGCCATTATCTGCCCGAAAATCGAGCCCTACTTCGATGCGTATCGGCTGGTCGAAGTTAAAAAACGGCTGCTGGCACTGATAACGGCGCGTGCCGAGTAGAAAGCCAATTTTCGGCGTATCGCCTGACGTCACGGACTGCACACCCGCCCACGCGGCAACGGCCTGGGCAAGCCACTCTAACCCGACCCAGCCGGGAATGCCGTCTGGTGTGGCAAACAGGTCGTCGGGTTGAGGTACGACGCGGGCATGCAGGTGTTCGTCACCCACGGCCAGTAGCGTATCCAGAAGGCACATGCCCAGGCGGTGTGGCACGTACGGCGCGATATCGCAGGGCAGGTCAAGCCGTGCGGGCATAAGTGAATCATTCATTGAAACGTTCCAGCAACAAGGCGATGTTATTACCCCCGAACGCGAAGGCATTGCTGATCGCGCGACGGCCGTGATGAGTCGTCGCCTTGGCGTAATTCAGTAACGGAAGTTCTGGGTCGACGTCACTATCGTGAACCTGGGGCGGCAGGCGCCCCTCATTGAGCGTCAGCCAGCAGAACGCCGCTTCGAGCGCGCCGCAGGCGCCTAGCGTGTGCCCGGTCAGGGCCTTCGTTGAACTGCACGGTAGCGTATTGCCGAAAAGCGTTGCGACTGCCTTGGCTTCCATGCTGTCGTTCTGGCGCGTGGCGGTACCGTGCAGATTGAGATAATCAATGGCCGTGGCGGGCAGCTGTGCCATGGCAAGCGCGGCTTGCATCGCTTGAATGGCCCCCTGGCCATCTGGCCGTGGAGCGGAAATATGGTAAGCGTCGCTGCTTTCACCGTAACCACTGAGCTGAATGCCGCCGGTTTCTGCCGTTACCAGAAACAGTGCGGCGGCTTCTCCAAGGTTGATACCGTCGCGCTCGGCTGAGAAGGGCTGAGAAGGACGGTCGCTAAGCGCCTCAAGCGAGGCAAACCCGTTGACGGTCAACCCGCAAAGACTGTCAGCCCCACCGGCGATAACCGCATCGCACGCGCCGCTCGCCAGCAGGCGTTTGGCGCTTGCCAGGGCGCGCGCACTCGACGTACAGGCGGTAGAGAGCGTGTAGGCGGGGCCGTCCAGGCCGAGCCACTCGGCAACAAAGCGGGCTGGCGCGCCAATTTCATGGCGCTGGTAATGAAAGTCGTCGGGCCAGTGGCCATCTCTCTGGCGCTCGGCCAGCGCTGTTTCGGTTTCGCCGATGCCGGAGGTACTGGTGCCGAGCACCACGCCGATACGCGGCTGGGGGTGCCGCTTGCGAAAAGCCTCAAGCGTCGGTGCCAACTGCTCCAGGGCGGCGGCCAGCAGCTGGTTATTGCGCGAACGGTGCGCTGGCGGTAGCGCTTGGGCATCGGGCAGGGAGGTCGTGACTCGGCCTAACGGTAAAGGCCGCCCGGGGGTAAACACGTCGTCATACTCAAGCCCACGACGGCCAGTAAACAGGGCGTCGGCTATGGTGGCCAGATCGTCACCGATCGAACAGACCAGGGCCGGTGGCAGGAGGCGACAAGGAGGCATCTGAGACGCTATCAAGGGGTTAAGCATGGGGCGGTTGTCTGGTCGGTGTCACTAAGGGGCATGATATACAGGCGGTAGCCTGCCTCAACGTCGTCAATGAACGTGCATGCCGAATTACCGCTGATCCGTGCCACGATACGCTGCCGGTAGCGCATCGTGCGGCCCGTCTCATCCTCCTGGATTGACCAGGCGCTGGACCCAAAGGCTTGTTCAATAGCCGGTGCGGGCCACAGGTTCCAGCTCAAACGGCTGGCCAGCCACTCAGCGGTAAAGGGCGGCTCAAAGGCGGCATCCTGTAGAAAGCGGCTGCCGCTATCGTCGTGTATCAGAGTCAGCAGGCGCTGGCCTTGTGGGCTTAGTATGACCAGGCGCAACGTCTTGTCGTCGTGGCGCAGAACGCCAATCATCTCATGGCGCTGGTCATTATGTTCAAACGTCAGGCGCTGCCGCTGCGTTTCCATCGCCGGTAGTGTCGCGAGGCTGGGTACGGTCGCCACCGGCCGCCCGGCACAGCCGAACAGCAGAAGCAGGGCGCTGAGCAGTCCTGCCTGACATGCGAAGCGAAACAACGTGGTGGTCATTTTTCCTTCCCTGCGGTATCGCAGCGCATATCGGTACAGGCCTCTGCCAGACTGTCTAACCGCCGACGGCTGGCGGCAACGAACGGGTTTTCTTCATCCCAGGCGTAGCCGGCGAGCACTGAGCTGATCATGGTGCGTATGCGCGGTATCTGTTGGTCATTGAAGATGATGCGCGGTAGGCGGCCATCGTACCAGGCCTCCACGAATTCACGGAAGGTGGCAACGCCGCGTCGTAGGGGCTGTTCAAACAGGCTATTCCAATCGACGTGCTCACCGGCGAGCTGGCGCTCGACCAAGGGGGCGGCACGCAGGGCCGAATCCAGGGCGATGGTGACCCCTGAAGAGAAAACCGGATCAAGAAATTCACCCGCGTTACCCAGCAGGGCAAAACCGGGGCCGTGCAGTTGCTCGACATCTGCTGAATAACCCTCTAAGCGGCTAACCGCGCGAATGGCGTTCGCATTGGCCAGTAGTTCGGCGAGCCTCGGTTCGGCACGTATGAAGTGCCAGAGGCGCTCCTCATCATTGATACCTGCAGCTTCCAGCGTTGCCCGATCACCTACTACGCCGACCGATGCCCGCCCATTCGTGAAGGGAATCAGCCAGTACCAGATGCCGGGATGCTCAGGGTGCAAACCGATCAGGATCTTCTCGCGGTCGTAACGCGAACAATCAATGTGATCGTCAATATGGGTAAACAGCGCGCAGCGTGATTCAAGCGTCGAGGGGCGGGCAAGGCCGGTGAGGCGCGCCAGGACGCGACCATAACCACTGGCGTCGAGCACAAAGCGTGCGTGTAACGAGCGCTGCTCACCGTTGGCATCGACCAACGTAAGGCTGGGGCGTTCGGGGTCGGCGACAAAGGCTTCAACGCGGGTATCAAACTCAACCTGGGCGCCCAGCTGGCGCGCGCCTTCGATTAAGCGCTGGTCGAAGTCAGCGCGTTCGATCTGCCACGTGGTGCCTGGGCCTGGCGTGAACTTGTCGCGAAAGTCGATGGCCGCATAGCGATCCCGCCAAGTGAAGGCCGCCCCGTTCTTGGTTTGAAATCCGCCTGCCTTGGCGGCATCCAGCAGGCCACAGGCTTCAAGATGGACCATGCACTGTGGCAGTAAACTTTCGCCGATGGAGAAGCGCGGAAAGCGGCTGCGCTCAATCACCCGCACATCCAGACCCCGCTGGGCAAGCCAGGCCGCTGCAGCCGCTCCGGAAGGCCCGGCGCCGATGATGGCGACATCGGTGGTATCTTGGATATTCATGTGTTGCGTTGTTTCTATAGCCATCAGGGAGTGTCCTGTCGAGAAGATAAAGGCCTGGTGCCCGCCCTGGCAAACGGCACAAGTGCCCAAGCTGATGCAAGGCCAATAAGGCAAGTGAGCCCCAGGTAGTGAAGCGCCGGGGTGGCACTGAACGCCAGTAGGCCAAAGGCCAATAGGCTTGAGGCACACGACAGGCTAATGGCCAGCCAGGCAGCTGGGCTGTTGGGGTGTTCGGTGCTGAAGATACCCGCGTCGAGACCGATACCCAGTACCAGCAGCAATCCCAGGAGGTGGAAAAGCGTCAATCCGATATTAAAGGCGCTCAACAGCGCGATGGTTGACAGCAGTGCGCCCAGCGGGGGCAATAATACGCGCCAGGCCCGCCTGCGATAGCGAACGCCAAATATCACCGCAAGCCCCGCCACGGCGATGGCCAGGCACAGGGCGATCTGGTCGCGGAGCTGCGACAGGTGGCTGGATAACGTTGCCACGCGGTCCTGGTAGAGCACGTATTCCGGTGCAGCAAGGTGAGTAAATGCTTGCTGAGCAGTACTGTCGGCATCGCCTAGCGTTATTAGCGCCGCCATGTCTGTACGCTCGGCATTGGCGGTTGCGCCTAGCCAGAGCATGGCATCGGCTTGCCCCGCCGGGGTGTTGAGCCACGCCGTGATCGTCAGCAGCGGCACGCTTTCAAGCGAGCGCTGCGCGGTTTCCAGCAAGGTCGAAGGAAGGCCTGCCTGGGCGATCAGCTCGGGCAGGGCGTTACGGTAGGCCTGACGTACGCGCTCAAGGTTGGCGTCTTGCGTCGCTGGAGAGGGCACTGCTTGGGCCAAGTGGCGGTAGTGGGTCAAGTGCCCTTGCGTCTCTAAATCGGCAAGCGCTGCGTCCAGAGCTTCAAGGCGCTCCAATAGTTCGCCTTCCTGCTCGGAGGTGACAAGCAGGTAGCGGCTGGCGGTCGGGCTATCCAGCAGTATCTGCACGCGTTGCTGCTCGCTAATCAGCTCGGCCGGTGACGGATTGAGCTGGCGAAGATCATCGTCAGCGGACAGCCGCGTGGCGATCATGACGACTGCGAGAACCCCAAGCAGGGCGAGTAGCCCCCAATACCTGGGCGCGTGAGGCGGTAAACGTAGACGGTTCAACTGAGTGGCAATACGCGTAGTGGCGGCATGAGGGCGCGGGGTGAACCACGGCAGCCAAAGCCGCACCGTTAGCCAGGCGCCAATTAGCCCCAGTGCCACGAACGTGGCCATCTGGCGCAGCCCCGGCAGCGGCGTGGCAAGCTGGACAAGATAGGCGACCAGGCTGGATATCAGGCCGAGTAATAGCCCCGGCCAAAGCCTGGCGAGCGGCTGTTCGGGCGCCAGCTGGCGAGCGCATTGAAAATGCAGGGCGTAATCTATCGCAATGCCGATCAAGCTAGCGCCAAAAGCCAGCGTCAGCAGGTTGAGCGTACCAAAAAGTAGCCAGGTCAAGGGCAGTGCAAACAGAATGCCACACGCCACCGGTAGCAACAGGCTGGCCAGTATCGAACCGCGCCGAAAGGTGATCCAGAGTAGCAAGGTGATACCCAGCAGCGAGCCAATGCCGATGGTCAAGGTTTCGCGCTTGGCCTGCTCGGCACCGGCGGCGGCGTGAAACACCAGCCCGCTTCGCAACAGCTCGGCTTCTGGATGAGCATCGCTAAACTCCGCCAGCGCTGTGACAAGGCGTTGCTGCATGGCCATATCATAGGGGCTGGCCGTGAGTTGACCGCTGATGATGAACCAGTTACCGCTCTCATCCCTGACGGCAGGCAGGCCGTCGATCAGGCGAATGGGGCCCGCCAGGCGTTGGTCCTGCCAGGCATCCAGCAGGCCAAAGGGGTCCTGGCGTGGGTCAGCGCCACTTCCCGGCGTGAACAGCTGGCGCAGGCCTCGTTGCACCCAAGCGTCGTTATCGGCAGCGGCCAACGAGGGCGATAGCAGCCGATAACGGTACGCTGATAAGTCGCTGTCGGGGGTGTGCAGAAGGTCATCGTCGAAGGCTGTGACGCTAGCCGATTGTTTAAGACGGGTCTTGAGATCCGCAACCAGCTGAGTCGGCGATTCGCCCTGCAACAGCAGCACGAAGCGGTCCTCGAAGGCCTGCGTTAGGCGCTGTTCGGCGTGTTCGAGCAGCGCTCCCTGCCGGGTGTCCGGCAACAGCGTGGTAATGCGCGTATCCAGTGCTGCGCCCCTGCTCAGCAGGCTCGCCAAGAGCAAGGCGCAGCCCAGCAGCAGCCCCGCCCAGCCGATAGCTGCCAGACGCTCCAGGCGGCCGGGACGCGTTGCTTCACTCACGATGTATGCTGATCGTCTTCAAGACGCTCGCAAGCCGCACCGCTCAAGGTAAGCTCAAGGCGGTCATCATTGGTGAACATGATCTCGACACGCTCTACCTGCTGGTTGCCGTGAACCAGTAACTGGTCAAGCCGTTGGGCGATGTTCGCTTCACTGGGCGTCAGCTTGGCCTGCCACTCTTCCTGGGTGCCGCTGAGTTCGATGGTGAAGTATCTCTCCAACGCCTGCCAGTCACCTGAAAGCAGGCCACCAAGCACCGGTGCGACCGCCTGAAAACCCATCGGTAGCTCGTCGTTGTCCGCGCTCATCACCACGCGGTCATTAATGGGGGAGGTCGTTTGCCAGACAAGCCCTGCGTCTTGATGTTCAAAGGTTCCACGGCTTTCCAGCTGACTGTCGAGATCGGCTAGCCAGCGTGTCTGCTCGAATCGCCCGCACTGCGGTGCATTGTCGGCCAGGCGTGCGGCAAGCTCGTCAGCGTCGGGAGCCGCCCAAGCGGCAGCGCTGGCGCTGATGGCTAGAAGGGTAAAGACAAAAAAAGCCGCTTGGTGAATAGCGCGCATCATTGATTGGCCTCCTGCCAGGCGAGCAGACGTTCCCGCAAAACGGGGGGCGATTCCAGGCGCATTTCGCGGTCTTCAATTCCGACGGCCACCTGTACGCTCCAGGCGCGCGTCAGGCGTTTGCGGGTGTGTGCATCGCGAATGGTGTAGTCGATCTTGAGGCGGTTCTCCCACTCGCTCAGGCGCGCTTCGATTGCGATTCGCTGGGCGAATAGCACCGGTGCCGCGTAGCGCAGGCGTAAATCGATCACCGGCCAGGCAAATCCTGAGGCCTGCATTTGGGGGTAGTTGTAATCGAGCGCATCGAGCAGCGTGCAGCGGGCAATTTCCAGGTAGCGCACATAGTGGCCGTGCCAGGCCACCTGCATCATGTCGATATCGTGAAACGGTATCGTCAGTTCGGTTTCGTAACGGGGCAGTTTGCCATCATCAAGCGTCATATAGGCTCCAGTGGCGTTGGCGAATCACGTCACACAGAGTGCGGAGTTCGTGTTCCAGGGCGCGGTCTTCGCCAAGTGCCGGAAAGATCTGGCGGCAGTCGGTCAGAAATTCAGCCAGGCGGCCGGGCAGCGGTGGCGCATCGCCTATCTGGCTGCGTAGCTCAACACCCTGACAGGCCGCGTGCAGCGTGGCGGCCGCGACCTGTTCTACCAGGGTAAGCACACGCAGCGCATCGCGGGCGGCAATCGTGCCCATGCTGACCTTGTCCTGATTGTGGCATTCGGTGGAGCGCGAGAAAACGCTGGCGGGCATGGTCAGCTTCAGCGCCTCGGCGGTCCATGCGGACGCACCGATCTGCACGGCCTTGTAGCCATGGTTAAGGCTGGCTCGCTCGGGGGCGGCACCGCTTAAGTTGCTGGGCAAACCATGATTAAAACGAGCATCCACCAGCAGCGCCAGTTGGCGGTCGAGCAGATCCGCGAGGTTGGCGCAGGCCTGCTTGAGGCTATCCATGGCGAAGGCGACATGGCCGCCGTAAAAGTGGCCGCCGTGCATGACCTTGCCTTGTTCGGCGTCGATCAATGGATTGTCGTTGGCACTGTTGAGTTCGTTTTCGAGAAACTGGCGCCACCAGGGCAGGGCATCTTCCACTACGCCGATCACGTGCGGGGCGCAGCGCGTCGAGTAGCGATCCTGAAGGCGCGATGAGTTGCGCGGCGTGTCGGGCGCGTGGAGATCCTCGCGCAGGCGTTCGGCGACTTTGTTCTGCCCCGGATGCGGTTTGGCGGCGAAAAGCTCGGCATCAAAGTGGTAGGGGTTGCCGTTCAACGCATGCACGGAGAGCGCCGTGATGCGGGTGGTCAGGCGCGCCAGATAAGTGGTGCGGGCGAAGGCGAACACGCTCAGCGCTGTCATCACCGCGGTGCCGTTCATCAGCGCCAGGCCTTCCTTGGGCTTCAGGCGATAAGGGGTAAGCCCATGCTCGGTAAACACCTCCGCCGTAGGCCGCCGCTGGCCGTTATGAAATACGTCCCGCTCACCGCACAAGACGGCGGCCAGGTAAGATAGCGGCGTGAGATCCCCGCTGGCCCCGACAGAGCCTTCTTCAGGAATCACCGGTATCACGTTATGTTCAAGCAACCATGCCAAGCGCTCAAGCAGCTCGACGCTGACGCCGGATACGCCACGACAAAGCGAGACAAGGCGTACCATGATCACCGCCCGCGCGGCCTCAACCGTTAGCGCTTCGCCCAGCCCGCAGCCATGAAAGGTGTACAGCTGGCGGGGTAGTTGCTCCAGGTCGGAGGCGGAGACTTCGCGGGTGCAGGAGTCGCCATAACCGGTGGTAACGCCGTAGACGACGCCCTCTTCCTTAAGCAGGCGCTCAAGAAAGGCATTGCCTTTGGCAATACGTTTACGAAAATCGGGTGCCGTCGACAGAGTGACGCGACGGCGACCTTCGGCAACGGCCAGCACGTCTTCAAGGCTGACCATCGATCCATCCAGAATGAGCGGCGCGCTAGTAAGAGGCCCCGCCGTCGGGTCACGCAGTATCGTCATGAAGGTATCCAGTATCATTTATCCAGAAGGGATAAAAATTGAACCATTGCAGCGGGTGCCGCCGAACGCGTTCGGCCAAGTGGTCGGCATGCGCCTGCATGGTATCGGTAATCCACGTTTCACGCTGACGACGAGGCAGGTCCCGGGTGTCGCCAAGAAGCTCAAAGTCGATTCTGAAGTGGTCATCATCGCGCACGCAGGCCAGCGTATAGAGGGGGCAACGCAGCAAGGTGGCCAAGCGGAAAGGGCCTTCCGGGAAGCTTGCCTGGTCGCCGAGAAAATCAAACGACTGGGTTCGCTCTCCTGACAGGGGAAGGCGGTCGGCGGCGATGACCACATAGCCACCGGCGTTAATACGCTCGGCCAGCGTCTGGGCAGTGGCTGGGGTGACTTCGCTGACTTCGAGAATTTGTGGGCGCGGCTTGCCCGTGACGCGTTCAAGCAGAGCATTGAACTTGCGTGCATTGCGGGTGTGCATCATCACCGTCAGGTCGAGATTGGTATGGCGTTCGGTCAGCGCATTCACTACGTCAAGGTTGCCGTGGTGGGCGACAAGGATCAATCCGCCCTGACCGCCAGCGATCGCGTTAGTGAAGTGCTCAACTCCGCTACCCACCAGGCGCTCGTCGGCAATATGGCCGCTCCACGCTTCGACCTTGTCCATCAGCGTTTCGCCAAAGGCCAGAAAGTGGCGATAGCTGTGCCACCAACGGGCGACAGGCTGCTGCTTGAGCATGGGGTAAAGGCGTTGCAGAAAAGCCTGGGAAGCACGTCGCGCCGTGGTGTGGACGAGAAAATACCAGAGCATGACTGGCCATAGTGCCAGCCGAAAAGGCCAGCGGCCCAGGCGCCGCTGTATAGCCACCATCAGGGTCATCCCCAGCAGCGTGCCGCGTTCGCCGATCCGCGCCCAGTGGTGGTTCATGGGCTCGCCTCGCGGTGTGGCTGAAAGCGCCGGGCGAGCAAGCGTGGCAGGCGCCACAACATGCCGAAAAACAGGCGCGTATGCATCAGCGATATCTGCCGGTTATCACGCCATACGGCAAAATGGCTGATGCCGTCGCGGGGATAGTGCACGCGTACCGGGCGGTGCAGCATGGCGCCTTGTTCCCAGTGCCAGCGCACCAGCACTTCGGTATCGAAGGTCATGCGATTACCGCAGGGGTGGCGGGCCAGCATTCGGTTGAGCGGTGCCACCGGGTAGAGCCTGACACCACACATCGAGTCGCGAATATCCAGCGATAAGGTATTTATCCACACCCAGATATGGGTGGCGTAGCGGCCATAGAAGCGCACTCGGGGCACGCTAGCGTCATATCGAGGATAACCTACTACCAGCGTGTGCTGGGCTACCGTTAGCGTGGCGAGAAACGCGGGCAGATCATCGACCCCGTGCTGGCCGTCGGCATCGACCTGAAGTGCATGGCTGAACCCCAACTGCTCGGCGTAGCGTAGTCCGGCACGCACCGCCGCCCCCTTACCCTGGTTAGTCTCAAGGCGCAGCAGGTGATGGCCCTGTTCAGCCAGGCGATCCAAAACGGCGGCACACTGTTGGTCACTACCGTCATCGACCAGTAGCAGCGGTATCTCCAGCGCTGACAGTTCCTCGCATAGCGGGGTGATTGTCGCTGGGTGGTTATACACAGGGATAAGGATACAGGGCCTTGGCTCAGCCATGCTGGCCTCCCTTGGGCGTTTGCAGGCGAACCTGCCCGGTGCAGTGGCGCCCTTCCTGGGAGTCAATGCTAAACGCGATACCATCCTCGCGGCGGGTCAGCTGTAGGGTGAAACGAGTGCCGGGCATCAGCGCGCGCGTAAACTTCAAGCGCTCGATACCCAGAAACAGGCCTCTGTGGCCAAAGATATCGTGGGCATAATGGATGGCCCACTGCACCATCACCACGCCCGGAACCAGCGGGTATTGATCAAAGTGGCCTTCCAGAAACACCAGCCGCTCCGGAACTTCCAGGGTGAGCAGGCGACTATTGGCATCAAGAGGGTGCTCTCCCAGCCAGCGCGGCACTTTCGGGTCGTCCAGGTCGGCAAACAGGCGGTTGATTAGCGTGCGGTCCAGCTTTCCCTGGGCATTGCTCGGCAGCGTTTCGACAAAGCGCCAATAACGGGGCACGGCAATAGGCTCCAGGTGGTCGGAAAGGTTTTCGCGCATACGCTGGATCAAATTCTGCCGAGCATCACGCTGGTGCGGAATCGATGGTTTATCCAGCACGACCACCGCCCCCAGGCGGCTGTCGGCGCGGTCAAGGTCGACACAGCGTACCTCTCTGACCGCTTCCACTGCCGTAAGAATGCGCTCGACATGGTCGAGCGAGACACGCTTGCCGCCAATCTTGACCAGACGATCCGCTCGGCCCAGCAGCGTGAAGCCGTCATCTGCCGGCGCCGCCTGGTCAGGCTGATGCCACCACTGCTGAGGCATCTCCAGAAACGGCGACCGCAGGCTCAGGCTACCGTTTTGAAACGATAACTCCACGCCGGGCAGCGGCTGCCAGCTGGAACGGCGTGTTTGGCGACGCTGGGCAATGCCGCCCGTTTCGGTACTGCCATAAATCTCGATGACCGGCGCCTGTAACAGGCGTTCAGCAAGCTGCGCGTGTGCCAGCGCCAAGGGCGCACCCGATGAGAACACGCGGACCGGCGGCGTAGCGGTGTGCCAGGGTAGGTGTTCAGGCAAGCGCGACAGCTGCGCGGGGGAGCTGACCACCACCGAGTACAGGCCAGCGTCACTGGCCTCCTGCAAGCGGGTCACTAGCGTTTCGGGATAGCGGCTTTCACCACCGCAGAACGGCGCGCCCGCACATAAACGGCGCGCCCGCACATAAGGGGTGCAGTATGCCGGTGAGCAGCCCATAAATATGCTGGTGGCTGACCTGGGAAATAACCCCGCTGTCTGCCAGTGGCCAAAGCCTGGCGTGAGCTGATAACTCTGCTTCCAATTGATCAAAACGCTTGGCTAGCTGAACGGGGTTGCCGGTGGAGCCTGAGGTGGATAGCACAACGGCGGTAGCGCTCGGGTCAAGAGGCGCAACGCGTGGGCGTGTTTCAGCGCCCTGCGGGAGCCGCGGCTCAGGCATATCGGGCAGGGTGCCATCGACTTCGCTTGCCAGCCGGGAGAGCGTTTCGGGGCGATCATCGGCGGGTAGCACGGCGACCCGGCCGCTTTCCCATAAGGCGATCAGTGCGGCGCAGAACGCTAGCGGTTGCTGCTGGCACAGCAGCCAGCGGCCGGCGGGTTTGTCCGTCAGCCAGTGGTGCCATGCATCAATATGTGCCGTAAGCGAAGCGCCACACACCCAGTGGCTGGGCAGTGACTCATGACGGGGAGTGGATCTACGCCAGGGTAACTGGGTAAGCGAGATAAAGGTCATGTCAGGCGGCTCCGCAGCTGATGGCGTACTAACCATTCACCGGTAAACATGACGGCGATTAGGCCATAGCTGATGGCACCGTTGTACAGTGTCCATGCTGCCAAGCTTGCGTACAGTGCTGTCCAGCTTGCGATGGTACCGTTGAGTATGAAAAAGCCACACCATGCCCAAGTGACATTTCGGGTATAGCGTATGCCGGCGGCGGGCAGCTCAGGCTCGCGCAGGCGCGCCAAACGTTCGATGACCGGCACTCCTCGCCACAGGCTGGAGAGAAAAATAGCCAGCATGACCGCGTTTACGGCCACGGGGTATGCGCGCATGCCGAGTTCCGCGTGCCCCAGCCCGCCCAAGGCGACCAACAGGACCGCCGCAGCGGCTGCCAGATAGCGCGCTTGAGGCATTCTCCAGGCGAGTAGTGCCGCACCGATGACCAGTAATGGCCAGCTGCCGATATCATCGTGCAAAAGCAGTACCAGTAGTGGCCACATCAACGCGCACGCCATGCTTGCGTATTTGGACATGATTACTGCTGCATCAAGTGTTCGACGGCAGTGACAACATCGCTGATCGTGCGCACTGATTTGAAATCCTCAGGCTTGATGCGTCGCCCAGTGAATTGCTTTAGCTCGACGACAAGGTCCACCGCGTCGATGCTATCGATATCCAGGTCCTCATAGAGGCGGGCGTCGGGCTCTATTTCGCTGGCATTGAGGTCAAACAGATCAACCAGTGTCTTGCGAATATGGGCGAGTATTTCTGCGCGCTGGTGATCAGCGGTTTCAATTGACACGGCGGGCCTCCACGAGTGCTTGCAGCGCCGCTAGGCTTTCGAAATGGCGACGCGTCTCATCGGCTTCGGAATCAAGCTTGATACCGTACTGCTTTTGCAGTGCCAGCCCGAGTTCAAGCGCATCGATAGAGTCAAGCCCTAGCCCTTCGACAAACAGGGGAGCGCTTGGGTCAATATCGGCAGGCGTAATATCTTCAAGCTCTAGCGCGTCAATGATGAGACGCTTGAGTTCAAGTTCCAGCGCCTGATTGCAGGTTTCTATCATGATGGAAGTGTTCCAGTTCTCTGTTGAAGTGGTCGCTCAGCCATTGAGTTAGTTGTCTAGCGAGCTGGCCGGTTGGTTGTTGGCTAGCGGAATCAACGTGCAGGTCGTCAAGCACGCTAAGCTCCATTAAAACCCTGGTAGCGGGGATGTGGTACCAGGGTTCGTGTTTTGTCAGTGTGGTCGGCGTGCAGCGTATCAGGACAGGGGTGAGCGCTGTACCGGTGCGCAGGGCGATATTTGCTCCCCCGCGACGAAATTTGATCGGGCGTTTCGGGCTAGTGCGGGTGCCTTCAGGAAATAGAATCAGTGAGTCACCCCGTTGCAGGCTCTGACGGGCAGCCTCCAGCACTGACTCGGGGTCATCGTTGGTGATATAGCCCGCAGCACGAATAGGGCCGCGGGTAATAAAATTGCGGGTCAGCCGCCCCTTTACGATGCAGTTGGCATGAGACGTGTAAGCGATTAAAAAAATAACGTCGATGAGCGAGGGGTGATTGGCAATCACAAGCAATCCAGGGCGTTTGAGGCGCTCAGGGTTGTCAACGCGGTAATCAAGCACGCCAAGGCCTTTCATCAAATTGATGAATCCGAGAAAGCAGACGCGGATAAGGCGGCGCGCCAGGTAGCGGCGCCGCTCAGTATTACGCACGCAGAGGTTCAACAGTGGCGCAATCACCAAGCCAATGAAAAGGCCACCGATCCCGAAGACTGTGAAGGAAATAGCCGTACCCAAGCCGCGATACAGTTGGTTGATACTCATTCCTGCTCCAGATGCCAGCGCTGTCGACCGTTTAGGAAAGCGGTCTCCCCACTAAGCCACTGCAGCACATTGACCGGTGTCGGAGAAGCGCTGTGGGCTGATGTAGATGCCGTGATGGCGCGACCTCGTTGCAGAGTTAAGCGCATGCCAATAACACAGGCTGTGCCTGGATGCTGTGTTTCGCCCTGATAGGCCGCAGGAAGACAGCTTTCTGAAAATGCGGCAACTACGGCGGGGTAGCCCGCTTGCAAATACCCATACGACTCGTGAAGAAGCGCATCAAACTCATCACCACAAGCGCCTAACGCCTGCAAGGGACGGTGATGCGATTGCGCAATAGAGTGAACGCCCAGAATAGCGTTATGCACTGACATTGAGAAGCGGGTAGGGGAGATCGGGTCGCCCCGCTGCAGACTTTCCAGCATCGCGAGCGTATGCGTCGTATCGCCATGTCGTGAGGCATGCACCAAGGGGGCGTTAGCCTGTGGGTCGAGTTCTCGCAGAATATCGCAAGTGGCGCGGCCCGTATCATCAAGCCGTCGCCGCAGCATAGCAGGCAGTTCGCTACTCAGCTGGGCCGAAATAAGACGATTTGGCTTAACGGTTGCCATTGCCTCTTCAGGAAGCCAGCCCCGCCAGTCTTCGATAAATAGAGAAAAGGACACCACTTAGCAGCCTGCTCAAAAAAGGCGGCTACTTTAACTTAATTATAGGGTGTGGAAAAGGAATGTGGCTCAAATGATGCGAAACGGTGAGGTGATCTCAATAGGCAGATCGTTCAAGGCTTGAGGCAATAATGCTGACTTTGTCTAAGTTGACATAGTCCTCTCCAGGGAGGAAGCTTGAACTCCTAGTAAATAACTTTATTAGATGAAAAGCATGTTGCCAAATTAACCAAAGGGGATAAGGCCTTGAGACTTAACATGTATTCAGGGGTAGTGGCAGTCTTTAGTCTAGTATTGCTGTCTGGGTGCGCCACCAGCCGCAGCGAAATAGCGTTGACAGTGCCAGAAGGAAATTCGGATCAACACATAAGTGCTGGACAAGAAGTAGTAATAGGCGAGGTTATCGATCGTCGAGTTTTCGAAGAGGCGCCAAGAGAGCCCAGTACTCCTTCGCTTGGGAAAGGAGGAGCAAGTAAAGCGTCCGATGAGACCAAGGCAAGAGCGGTTGGTCGGAAAAGAAACACCTACGGTATGGCGATGGGGGATGTTCTTTTAGAAAATGGACAGACCGTTGATGAAGTCGTGCGCAGCAATTTGACTCTCGCCCTGCGTGAAACTGGCTATAATGTTCTCGCTCATTCAACTGGCGTCGCCGCAAATACCCCTATTATAGATGTTTACATCGATGAGTTTTGGGCATGGCTCAATCCGGGATGGTCTGGCACGCTGAACACCCGCATCGCAACTGTTCTGGAACTACGATCTAATGAGGAACAGGAGCGCATTTCTGTTCATGCCCTTGAGCACCGGCATCTCGCAACGGATGGCGCTTGGATCGAAATTATTGAAAAAGCGCTGAATGACTATAGAAACGAGGTTATCAGCGTCGCGCCTGACCTGCTCGAAGAATAGGCTAGCGGAAGGGAAGTGTAGATTAAAAAAACGGCCACTTGCTATATTAGCTAAGTGGCCGTTTTTTATATGTTCTTGGTCGGAATAGCAGGATTCGAACCTACGACCTCTGCCTCCCGAAGGCAGCGCTCTACCAAGCTGAGCTATATTCCGAAGGTTGTGAGCGGTGCTCGACAACGGGGCGTATCTTACACAAGTAGACGCTTTTTATCAAGCCTCAGCGCCGCTGTTGTGCGAATTTATGCTTGCCTGTCAACGGCCAAGCGGGCGAGTTGCGCCATGCTGTCGCGATACGGGCTGGGCGAGAGTACCTCTAATTGCGCCAGCGCTTTATCGGCCATTTCATCGGCGCGCTTACGGGTGTACTCAAGTGCGCCCGTGGCGTGAACAATGGCGAGTACGTCATCCAACTGCTCAAGGCCGCCTTTGCGGATCACTTGGCGAATCAGCTTGGCCTGCTCAGGCGTGCCCTGCTCCATGGCGTGAATCAGCGGCAGGGTGGGCTTGCCTTCGGCCAGGTCATCGCCGACATTTTTACCCATGGCGTCGGCATCGCCCTGGTAATCCAACAGGTCATCAATCAACTGGAAGGCAAGGCCCAGGTAACGGCCATATAACTGTAGCGCCTGGGCTTGCTCTGGTGTGGCATCAGCAAGTACGGCACCGCTGTGGCTGGCAGCTTCAAACAGCATGGCGGTTTTACCTTGAATGGTTTCAAAGTAGTCCGCTTCAGAGACGCTGGGGTTGCCAATATTGGTCAGCTGTAGCACTTCGCCTTCGGCGATGGTGCAGGTGGCGCTGGAGAGAATCTCCATGATCTGCATCGACCCAACATCGACCATGAGCTGAAATGAGCGCGAATAGAGGAAGTCGCCGACTAACACCGATGGCGCGTTACCCCAGGCATCGTTGGCGGTTTTTTTGCCCCGCCGCATGTGAGACTCATCCACCACATCGTCGTGCAGAAGTGTGGATGTGTGCATGAATTCGATCAGCGTGGCCAGCGTAATGTGCTTGTCGCCCTGGTAGTCCAGTGAACGGGCTGCCAGCAGTACCAGCATGGGCCGCAAACGCTTGCCGCCGCTTTCAATAATGTATTGGCTAATGGTCTCGACGAGCGGGACTTTCGAGGTGAGCTGCTCAACAATCGTCCGGTTGACGGCTTCAAAGTCATCTGCCACCACGGCGTGCAGCGGTGAGGGCGTAGGGCTGGCAGTCGGGGTTGGGGAGACGTTGGCGGTCATGGGTTCCGTTCATCGCGGCAGGTGGAGGGGTACGCCCCTGAATTGAGGTCATGCTATGGGGCTACCGGGAAAGCGTCAAGGCGCGTGCAGGGTATCCATTCGACGTGCGACAATAATCATCAATTGACAACGGCCTACAGTCTTGTGGTAGAAGGCGATTGTCGTTATAATCCGCGACCCACTCATCATGCTCCCTGTCAGATGGCTCCAAAAGGGGCGCCACTCGCAGCAGGTCAATAAGAGCGTCAGGCGATGAGCGCTGGTTATGCAACGCATAACGGCATTACCGACAAGTCCGGAGAGCGACATGTACGCAATTATCAAAAGCGGTGGCAAGCAGTACCGCGTTCAAGAAGGTCAGACCCTTAAACTCGAGAAAATCGAAGTCGCTACCGGCGAAACGATTGAGTTTGATGAAGTGCTGCTGGTTGCAGACGGCGACGACGTAAACATTGGTGCTCCGCTGTTGAGTGGCGCCAAGGTTTCCGCTGAAATCGTTTCCCACGGCCGCGGTGACAAGGTGACGATCATTAAATTCCGTCGCCGTAAGCACAGCATGAAGCGTCAGGGCCACCGTCAGTGGTTCACTGAAGTCAAAATTACCGGAATTTCCGCGTAAGCGGTTCATTCCCTGAAAGGAGAATTTTGCAATGGCACATAAAAAGGCAGCCGGCTCCACGCGTAACGGTCGCGATTCCGAATCCAAACGCCTCGGTGTTAAGCTTTTCGGTGGCCAAGCAGCGAACGCTGGTAGCATCATCGTTCGTCAGCGCGGCACGCGTTTCCACGCGGGTACTGGCGTTGGTCTAGGTCGTGATCACACTTTGTTCGCACTGAACGAAGGCTTTGTGAAGTTTGAGACCAAAGGCCCGAAAAACCGCAAATTCGTTAGCATCGTTTCTGAATAAGCAACTCTGGTTGCGTAGAACGTAGTTAATGAAGAAAAGCCCCGCTATGGCGGGGCTTTTTTGTCTGTTTAAACCCTCTTGCCCAATGAATGGAGGCAGGAGCGTTGCATATAGGGCGGCGGAAGCGGCCGGGAGAAACTATGCAGTTCGTCGATGAAGCCTCGATTATTGTTGAGGCGGGAAATGGCGGCAATGGCTGTCTGAGCTTTCGCCGCGAAAAATATGTGCCCAAGGGTGGCCCCGATGGTGGTGACGGTGGGCACGGCGGCAGCGTTTACCTGATTGGTGACGATGCGCTCAATACGCTGGTCGACTTCAAGTTTCAGCGTTTTTACAAGGCTGAGAACGGCCAGGGCGGCATGGGCCGCCAGATGAGCGGTAAAGCCGGTGAAGACCTGCACGTTAAGGTGCCGGTAGGCACCACCGTTGTGGACGTTGATACGCTGGAAGTCATCGCGGATATTACCGAAATTGGCCAGGTGGTACTGGTCGCGGAAGGTGGTCGGCGTGGTTTGGGTAACATCCACTTCAAGTCGTCCACTAACCGTGCACCGCGGCGCACCACGCCAGGTACCGAAGGCGACCGACGCAATTTGCGTCTGGAAATGAAGGTGATGGCGGATGTTGGCCTGTTGGGCATGCCCAATGCTGGCAAATCCACCCTGATTCGCTCGGTATCGGCGGCCAAACCTAAAGTCGCCAACTACCCGTTTACCACGCTGGTGCCTAACCTGGGGGTGGTGAAGCTAGGGATGCACGAGCACTTTGTGATGGCGGACGTGCCGGGGTTGATCGAAGGTGCCTCTGATGGTGCGGGCCTGGGGCAGCGCTTTCTTAAGCACCTGACCCGCACGCGGCTGCTGTTTCATGTGGTCGATATAGCGCCCTTTGATGAGTCTGACCCGGTGGAAGCCGCTCAAGCGATTGTGCATGAGCTTGGTCAGTTCTCTCCGGCGCTTTCCGAGCGCCCGCGCTGGCTGGTGTTGAACAAGTTTGATCTGCTGCCGGAAGAGGAGCGCGAAGAGCGCGCCCAAGCGATCATTGACGCGCTTGGCTGGGAAGGCCCGGTGTTCCGTATCTCGGCGATTAGCAATGAAGGCACGGACAAGCTGGTTCAGTCCGCGTACCGCTGGCTGACCGAGCAGCGTCGCCTTGAGAACGAAGACGAAGAGGCGCTGGCCCGCGAGCAGGAAATGCGCCGCCGCATGGAAGATGAGTCGGTCGCTCGTATCGAAGAGCGTCTGGGGCGTCGCCGCAAGCGACCTGCTGAAGAAGCCGACGACGATGACTTCGATGATGATGATTACGACGTTGAGGTCGAGTACGCGCCCTAACGGCCGAAACCGGCAGGCTTGCTCAGCCTGCCAGTAATGGCCGACGTTGAATATTGTTGTCGAATACCATCGCTGAATATCGTTGCTGAATAGCGTTAACAATGTGCCTGATAAGGTAGAGACGGATGGAGAGTCATGAGCAGGGGATGGGCCGCGAAGCGCTAAGCTGTGCGCGCCGCGTGGTAGTGAAAATCGGCAGCGCACTGCTGACCAACGACGGCCGTGGCCTGGATGAAGCCGCTATTGGCGGCTGGGTTGACCAGATTGCCGAGCTTCATCAACAGGGTGTTGAAGTGGTGCTGGTCTCCTCCGGCGCCGTGGCAGCAGGCATGGTGCGGTTAGGCTGGCAAGCACGCCCGAGTGCGGTGCATGAGCTGCAGGCCGCCGCCGCCGTGGGCCAGAACGGCCTTACCCAGTGCTATGAGCAACATTTTGCTCGCCACGAAATGCTCACTGCGCAGATTCTGCTTACTCATGACGACCTTTCCAACCGCAAACGCTACCTCAATGCGTTATCGGCCCTGCGCACGCTGGTGGAGATGCGCGTGGTGCCGGTCATCAACGAAAACGATACGGTGGTGACCGACGAAATACGCTTTGGCGATAACGATACGCTGGGTGCGTTGGTAGCCAACCTGCTGGAAGCGGACGCGTTACTGCTGCTGACCGACCAGGAAGGCCTGTTCGATGCCGACCCACGCCATAACCCCAATGCCCAGATGATCGCCGAAGGGCGCGCAGATGACCCGCGCTTGGCAGCGGTGGCGGGCAGCGGCGGGGCGCTGGGGCGGGGTGGCATGAGCACCAAGGTACGTGCTGCCAAGCTTGCCGCGCGTTCAGGCGCCGTTACAGTGATTGCCAGTGGTCGCCAGCCAGATGTCATTACCCGGCTTATGAGTGGTGAGGCGTTGGGAACGCTACTGCATCCGGAGCAGGCACCGATGGCGGCGCGTAAGCGCTGGCTGGCGGGGCAACTTCAAGTGCGTGGCACGCTGACGCTGGATGCCGGGGCGGTAAAAGTCCTGCGCGAAAAAGGCTCCAGCCTGTTGCCGGTAGGGGTGCGGGGTGTAAAAGGCACGTTCAAGCGGGGCGATATGGTGGTGTGTGTCGATGAGCAGGGCATGCCGGTTGCCAAAGGGCTGGTCAATTACGGCGTGGATGAAGCGCGTCAGTTGGCGGGGCAGCCGAGTCACCAAATTGAGGCTATTTTGGGCTACGTAGAAGCCCATGAACTGATTCACCGCGATAACCTGGTCGTGATCTAGCGCTTGGTTTTTGCCCGGGTATTGGTTGAAATAGAACATCATCAAAACGCCGTTTGCTGTGATCAGTAAGCGGCTTTTTTATGTGTGCGCTACTTTGCCTTGGGGGCGATGGGCACTTGGCGGGGCCAGTCGTTGGGCACAATAAATACCCGCTCAATGCGCTGCTGGTGGGGCAGGTAGAGCATTATTTGCTGGGGCCCGTACTGTTCGATGAGTCGCTCAATGCCAGGTATCACGGCGGCCACTGGTTGAAAATCTTCCGCTCTGGGCGGCGCTAGCCAGTGCGGTTTTCGTAACCAGACTATGCGTAACGACGCACCCAGGCTATCGCGCAGCGCAGGCCAGTCACGCAAAAAACACCACCTGCCGCGGTGATGGTCCGGCGTAGCATGTTGGGGGGAAGGCAGCGCCGTATGCCACGGGTAAAACAAGACGCCCGGCATGGCGAGGCGATGAGTAAGAAGCTCTCCTACCGTGGACGAGCAGGTGGCGATGTCGCGGGGGGTTAGCCAGTGAGCAAGCGTGGCCAGTGCCCCGGGCGTTATGGAGCGCGGCAACTGGTGCTGGCATAAATGAGCGCATTTTAGCGCCAGGCTATCCAGCCCACCAGGACCGATCCAGCGGCTTGGGCTGTCGGCCGGGCCGGGGCCTTCAGGCAGGCCCAAATAAAACTTGATCGCCACTTCCAGATGCACGGGCGCCGGGTTATCGCGGGTGCGGTAAAGCATATCCAGCTCGCCAAGCGTTGTACGCTTTTTAAAGATGCGCACATTTTTGGCGAGTAGCCGCGTGTTAGGCGCGTTATCCAGCAGGAGATGCCACAGCCGCTCGTGGTAGTGCCCCATGCGGCCTGTCTGTTGGCGGTTAACACCTGCGAGTAGCGGCGTTATTTGCTGTAGCCAGTCAGCAGTGCCTGCGGCCAGGCCCAACTCCTGACACGTCGGGCGGCCACCGTTTGGCATGGGCGGCGGGAGCGTGACCAGGTCGGGCGCTGTTATCAACCACGCCAAATCATGCGCTATTTGAGACACCCCCGGCGCTATCATCTCTTCGCTTTTCTCAGCACGATGCCTTCTTACTTCCACGTTATCAGTTCCACGATGTTCTCCCCTTGACAAAACTGTCGCTAGGTAGTGGTAAAAACACAAGCGGGCCCCGTAGGGCCCGCACCGTGTGGTAACACTTAGCCAGCGATAGGGTGCTACCGCTAGCAGCCATTAATCACGGTCAATTTCAGTAATCTCGTAAGAGCCTTGACGCAGGCTTATTTCCAGCTCGCGGCCATTCTCATCCCGGCCTTCGATATCAATAATGCCGCCCTTATCAATGTCGATATCCTCAAACTCGCTCATGCCCTCTTTTCGTGCCGCTTCCAGCGCCTGGCGTACGTCCTCTTCGCTCATTCCCCACGCACCGGTAATTAAGCGTTTACGCTCTTCTTTCAGGGTTTCGCCGTTATCCAGAGAAAATTCAACGTCGGCGTACCACTCATCATCCAGCCAGCCTTCTACCTCGGCGCGTCCACGGCTTTTAATGCTGATCTCTTCATAATGGGTGAATCCATAGTCGACGGCAGGTACCAGCACCTCGTCAACCCGGTCCATGGACAGCGCGTCTGCTTGAGCGCTGCTTGCGGCGGCGGTAAGTAGCAGAGCAGAGGCGGGGATCAACAGCATTTTTTGCATGACGTTCATATCAAATTCCTTCTTTGCTTAATGAATGGCATTGCCTGATGAATGTGGTCTGATACAGATCACTCAGCGAATGCGACAGAGGATTTATAGCACTTCGCTTATTTCCCCAAGCTGAACAATCCATTCATCTAGCGTTCATGTTGCTTCTGGCATTCTAGTTCAATGAAGTCACTCCGCCATCGATTCAAGCACCGACTCTTTTACTGCTTCCTCTCCTCTGCCAAGTGGATGGGCGGGGCGCTGCTGGCTGCCATATTGATAGGCAGCGCTGTAGGTGACCAGCACTGGGAAACACTGCACAGTGAAGTGCGCCGTGGGGAGGTGGTGTCCTTGGAAACCATTTTAGACTGGCTGGAAGCGAACTATCTGGGAGATGTGCTGGAAGTGGAGGTAGAGCGCGAGCAGGGTCTGGTAGAGTATGAAATCAAGCTGCTGGGCCCACAAGGTCAAGTGGTTGAGTTTGAATTTGATGGTCACAATGGTCAGTTAATGAAAATAGAGGGTGTGCGTATCAATGAGATGCGCCGCCCACAAGGTATGACGCCATGAAGTGTTTGCTGGTAGAGGATGATCAGGCGATTGCCCGCGAGCTGAGCCAAGCGCTGCGTGACGGTGACTGGGTCGTTGAGCATGCCGAAAATGGCCAGGAGGCCGACTTTCTGGTACGTACCGAAACCTACGATACGGTAATACTTGATGTAGGTTTGCCCGACGGTGACGGCACGCGTTGGCTGGCTGCCTGGCGTGAAGACGGCATTGATCTGCCTGTGCTGATTCTGACCGCTCGAGAGCGTTGGGCGGATAAAGCGGCGGGCTTTACCGCAGGTGCTGATGACTACGTTACCAAGCCTTTCGAGCCGGGTGAGGTGTTGTTTCGACTGCGGGCACTGGTGCGGCGTACCCACGGCCATGCTCATCCGGTACTCAAAGTAGGTGAACTCAGCCTGGATACTCATACGCAGCACGTTAGCCTGGCGGGCCGCCCGGTAAGCTTGACTGCCCAGGAGACACGCTTGCTTAGCTACCTAATGCATGCCGCTCCCCGGGTCGTCAGCCGAAGCGAGCTTTCTGAACACGTTTACGACCGCGACCATGAGCCCGACTCAAACGTGATTGATGTGCAAATCAGCCGACTACGTCGCAAGCTGGGGGCCTGGCGGTTTGCCACCCTGCGTGGGCAGGGTTACCGGCTCTTGGCAGAAGTGCCCGGCGGCGAATGAGCAAGGTAACGCCCACTTGGCGAACGCGCTGGGCAGGCCGCTCGATTAGCCTTCGCTTGCTGCTGGCCGTTTTAGTCATGATCGGGGTGGCCTTGCCGCTCGCTGGAATGCTGCTCTCGCATCATTACCGAAACGCGGCGACCGAGTCGTTTGATGAACGCCTTGAAGCAACGCTGAACGTGATTATTGCGGGCGTTTCCGTTGACCCGCTAAGTGAGCAGTTGCGCTATGACCGCGCTCTTGGGGACCCACTTTTTGACCAGGTCTTCTCGGGCTGGTACTGGCAAATTACCGATCAACAAACGCACACGATCACCTCGCGCTCGCTGTGGGATCAACGCCTGCCGGTCACCAATAATGAAGAGGTGAGCGCGCGCTCGTTGCCCGGCCCACGTGGGCAATCACTGCGTACCGTCGAGCGAGATATTTACCTGGCCCCTTTAGAAGCCCCTTTGCATATTAGCGTAGCGGCCCGCGATGATGAGCTGAAGGCCGATATACGCGAGTTCCAGCGCTTGCTCTGGCTGGGCCTGATCAGTCTTGGAGTATTGCTGTTAGGCGTGCTGGGCCTACAGGTGCGCTGGGGGCTTGCGCCGCTGCGACGTATGCAGGCCAACTTAAAAGACGTTGAGCAGGGGCGCGCAGCAGCGATGACAACAGACCTGCCTAATGAGCTTGCTACGCTTGCGGCTTCCATGAATGCCGTACTGGCCCGCGACCAGCGCCTGATTGAGCGTGGCCGTCACACGGCAGGTAATTTGGCCCATGCCCTGAAAACCCCCTTAAGCGTTATGCGCTTGCTGGTCCACCAACTGCCTGACGCGCACCGCGCCGCCTGGGAAGCCGAGTTAACCCGAATGGACAGTGCCGTTCGCCATCACTTGGCACGGGCATCTGCCGCAGGTGACGGTGGCCGCTTTGCACCGATTTCGCTGCACGATACGCTATCGCCGCTGCTAAGCGGGCTGGGTCGGCTGGCTCAACGTCGCACGCTTACCCTGCATCAAATGTGGGAAAATCACCCGCGTGTGCACTTGGATGCCCAGGATATTCAGGAGCTTATCGGCAACGTGCTGGATAATGCGCTGCGCTGGGCAAACCACGAGGTGACATTCAGGGTGTGGGTCGTCGACCAGACACTTTGGTTGAGCGTCGGTGATGATGGCCCTGGAATGACGCAGCAAGAGAGCCAGGAGGCACTTGAGCGCGGCAAGCGCTTAGATGAACAGCGCTCCCAAAGTGGCTTGGGTCTTGCCATCGTAGCGGACCTGGTCACGCTCTATCATGGCCAAATGCGCCTTCAGCGCGCAGAGGCTGGGGGGCTTGAGGTCACTGTTGAACTGCCGGTGGTGGCGCATGGCTAAGGGAGAACAAATGCAATGACAATGGATGATGCGTTGCCGGATGTATTGGTCGGCCCGCTATTGCGCCGTATTAGCCCCACACGCCTGGTGTTGTGGTTAGTGGCAACGCGCCCGCTTGATATGTCGCTGGTGCTTTTCCCGGGCGGCAGCAATGAGCAGCGCTTCCACTTAAATGATCATCACCAGTGCCTGCCTATCGGTCGGCACGCGTTTATTCACTTGATTGACCTGCGCTTGCCGCAGGCGCTACCCATTGATGAACGCATCGAATACGACCTGCGACTTCAAGCGGCGACGGGGGAGTGGCAGGCGCTGCCCGAGTGGGCGCCTTGGCTGTGCCATGAAGGCGCTGCTTATCCTGCCTTTGTCATTGCCTCACGCCATCACCGGTTGATGCACGGTTCGTGCCGTAAGCCTCACCATGCGAGCGCCGATGGGTTAGTGCGCGCCGACAGCTGGCTGACGGACAAGCAGCAAGCGCCGAAAGAGTGGCCAGCATGGTTGTTAATGACCGGCGACCAGGTGTATGTGGATGATGTTGCAGGCCCCATGCTGCGTGCGGTGCATGCACTTATTGAACGCCTGGGGCTAGTCGATGAGCGGCTGGAGGGCGCCACGGTGGAGGATAGCCAGGCGCTTTATGCCTCGCCTGATAGCTATTACCAGCGTGAGTCGCTGCTGCCTGATGTCACCAGCAACGTGGCGCTGCGCGAGCGATTTTTCGGCGGCGTTAAAAAGCCGGTGTTTACCTCGGCGAACGCCTCCAATCATCTAATGACACTGGCGGAAATGCTCGCCATGTACTGTTTAGTGTGGTCGCCGGTTGCTTGGCAAATGATTGCCCCGGAGATGCCTGCCCTTAACGATAAAGCAGCCCAACGTTATCGCGAGGAGCAGGCGGCTTTGGATGATTTTGTGGCCGGGTTACCGCAGTGCGCTCGGTTAATGGCGCATTTGCCCAGCTTGATGATCTTTGACGACCACGATGTTACCGACGACTGGAACCTGACCGCCGATTGGGAGCGCTGTGCGTATGGCCATCCGTTCTCAAAGCGCATTATTGGCAATGCGCTGGTGGCCTATTTGCTCTGCCAGGGGTGGGGCAATGCACCGGATAAGCTTAACCCGCTGGTCGAACAGGCGGCCGAATTGTTCCGTGAGCTAGGGCTGCCGCTTTCGTGCGCCAGGCAGGATGCATTGATCGAACGGCTACTGCGTTTTCAAGGGTGGGAGTTTCAGGTGCCCGGTACGCCTGCGCTGATTGTTTTGGATACCCGCACCCGCCGCTGGCGTAGCGAGCGTAGCCCCCAACAGCCATCCGGATTAATGGATTGGGAAGCGCTGATGGAAATGCAGCAGGCGCTATTGGGTTGCAAAAGCGCTGTCATCGTCTCGCCAGCCCCCATGTTTGGGGTAAAGCTGATTGAAGGCGTTCAGAAGATGTTCACCTGGGCGGGCAAGCCGCTGGTGGTGGATGCCGAGAACTGGATGGCCCACCGTGGCGCCGCCAATACATTGCTGCAAATCTGGCGTCATTCCAAAACGCCGGGCAATTACGTGATTCTCTCTGGCGATGTGCACTACTCATTTGCTTACGACATTATTGTGCGTCGCCAAAAGCGTGCGCCACATTTATGGCAGGTGACCTCCAGCGGCATCAAGAACACTTTCCCCGTGCAGTTGCTAAATACCTTTGACCGGCTTAATCGGTGGCTCTACGCGCCCTGGTCGCCGCTTAACTGGTTTACCAAACGTCGCAAGCTGAGTATCCACCCGCGTGACCCCAGCGGGGCAAGCGCGGGCGAGCGGCTTTGGAACGCCAGCGGTATTGGCCTTGTAACGCTGGATATCGAGGGCCGCCCGGTGGATATTCGCCAGTTGGACGCCAACGGCAATGACGTTGTCTTTCCCCCGCCCGCTGACCTTCCCTTTATCTGATGACATGTATCTGACGTCAGTGCATGGCAAACAACAGGGCTGTTCGCTGGAATAGCGTGTAGCGCGGGCGGCGGCATAGACAGCCGCGAACCACGCATGCCATAGTAAGCATGCTTAGGGGACGGCATGCACCAGGTGCATCGCCTCATCAAGATCGAACAAAAGTAAAAGGCCCTGTTGGGCACTATTTTGATAGGGGCAGATTTGATAGGGGCAGACTGCAATGAATAGGAGGCTCTGGTGCTGAGAGCAGGCGCCGCCAGGAAAGAACGGCTGCTGAAAAGAACCTTTCTGGCGATCCTTTTGTTGATGGCAGCCACTCCGGCCTTGTCAGCCGCTCCGGCTGTCGGCATGTTTGGTAGCTTCTTTCCTTACTGGCTAATCTCGCTGTTTATCGGTGTGGTGGCAACGATTTTTATCCGTGTCATTTTCGTGGTGACGAAGCTTGATGACATCATTCCGTGGCGTGTCCTGGTATATCTGTCGCTGACGCTGGCCATGACGCTGTTATCTTCTCATCTTTTTTTTGGACGCTGAATCATGAAAGGTCATGCTTCCAAGCGGGTAGCATCCATTGTCGGAGCCGTGATCGCCATTGCCATCATTGCGGGCTCTGCTGTTCTGGCCTACCACAGCTACGAGAATGCGCGCGCCAATCCGCTGTCAGATGATGCCACTCTGAGGGCCGATATTGTCCACATTGCTCCATCGGTCGCGGGCCGCATCGTGGCCTTGCATGTTGAGGAAAATGACTTTGTCCGCAAGGGCGATCTGTTGCTGGAAATTGATGACACTGCCTATCGGCTGGCCCTGAAACAGACACAGGCCGACCTGGCCATGGCAACGGCGGCCAGTGGTGATCAGTCTCGCACTATCCGCGTGGAGCAGGCCAATGCAGAAATTGCCGAGGCCCAAATCAATCGAGCCACGGCAAACCTGACGCTGGCGAACCAGACCCTTGACCGCCTGCTGCCGATGGAGTCCAAGGGGTATGTTTCTCAGCAGCAGATCCACGACGCGCGCACTGTTAAACGCAATGCCGAAATCAGCTTGCAGGAAGCGATTCAGCAGCGTCAAGCCGCTGAGGCGCTGGTGGGTAATGATGAAGCAACCCTGGCGTTGATTGAAGCGCGCCGGGCCGCTCAGGACATTGCCCAGCATGAGCTGGACGGCACTCGGGTCTATGCGCCTGCCGACGGTCGGGTTGTCGGAGTGACCGTTTCTGTGGGTGACTACGCGCTGCCTGCCCAGTCCCAGTTCAATCTGGTCAAGACGGAGACTTGGTATGCTTCGGCCAACTTCACCGAAACCATGCTGGGTAATATCGCTGTCGGTGACTGCGCCACGGTATATGCGCTGGCTAACCGCGACCGTGCCATTAAAGGCACGGTGGTGGGAGTAGGCTGGGGCGTGGCCTCGAAAGACCTGATCGACCTGCCGTTATCGCTGCCGATTGTGCCGAAATCTCTTGATTGGGTGAGAGTTCAGCAGCGCTTTCCCGTCCGCATTCGGCTGGATGACCCGCCAGCAGAATTGATGCGTGTCGGCGCATCGGCGGTGGCAACGGTTCACCACCACGATGGCTGCTGAATCTCCGTGGGGGAAAATCGCCCGCCAGGCGTGGGCGGATATCCAGCCCTTTCCCGGAAGGATGGGCCTGACTTGGCGCGTGGCGCTACTGTGTGCTCTGGTGTCTGCAACGGCCATGATGCTGAAAATACCTGAGGCCGCGATTAGCTGCTATCTGATCATTTTTCTGTCCAAGCAGGATGCCGTCAAGAACTGCATTATGGCTTTGGGCGTCATTTTGATGGCGTCTACCGTGGTGGTGCTGATGATTCCGATCATCAACGTTAGCATCGACAGCCCTGCCATGCGCCTAGCGGTCATGTTTTTCGCCTCGTATATTTTCCTGTTCCTCAGCTCAGCGACTCCGCTGGGCGAGCAGGCGGCCATTGTTGGCTTGGTGATCGCCTTTATCATGACGCTGGTGACCATGGTGCCGGTTGGAGAGGTCGCTGACAAAGGCTTGCTGATGGCATGGAAAATGGCCTGCATGCCGATGTTTTTGATGATCCTTTTTAACCTGCTGTTCGGCACCCCTTCGCAAACACTGGTGCGTAACCGGATTGTCGAAAGACTGCGCTGTGCGGCAGACCGCATCGAGACACAGCAAGCATCAACGGCTTTTAACACCCTGGTGAGCGAAGGTAATGATGACTCGTTGCAGCAAATGCAGCTCGTCAAGCTACTGCACCTGATATCGACGGCACGCTCTCGCTGGCTCAGCGGAGCCACTGAGACAAGTTATCGCATCCTGATTATCGCTGAGGCCCTGCCTGAAAGCCTGAGTCGTGCAGCAAGGAGTGACTTGGCGGTTGAGTTACGCCAAGCGGCGGATGCTATCGCCAATGATACGTGCCCAGTGCTACAGGCGGCGCCGGAGGCGGCAGAAGCCGGCTTACAGCCGCTTTATGTCGCCTTACAGGGTTTGTCCCAGCCAGATGGAGGCGCTGCACAACCGCCGCGTCCGAGAAAAATACCTTTGCTGGCTGCCGATGCGTTTTCCAATCCGATACATCAGCGCTATGCGCTAAAGACATCAGCTGCGGCGGTGCTCTGTTATTTGATTTACACCGGCATGCAGTGGGATGGCATTCATACGGCGATGATCACCTGTTATGTGGCCGCGCTCGGCACTACGGGGGAAACACTGCGCAAGCTGACGTTGCGGATCGTCGGTTGTCTGATTGGCGCAGCGATGGGGATCTTTTCGTTAGCCTTCATCATGCCGCACCTGAGCTCCGTCGGTGGCCTGATGGGGCTGGTGTTCTTTGGCGTGCTGATCGGTGCCTGGGTGTCATCAGGTACTGAGCGGATCTATTATGCCGGCGTGCAGATCGCCTTGGCTTTCTTGCTGACCACTCTCAACGGGTTTGGCCCCAGCTTTGATATCTCCCAGGCCAGCAACCGTATCTACGGCATCCTGCTGGGTATTTTTGTCATCTATGTGATTTTTACCCAGTTCTGGCCGCGTAGCGTCATCAATCAGGTGGCACGGCAGCTCAACGATGTGCTGGATGCCTTGAGCGATCTCAGTACGCTTTCCAGGCAGGATCAACAGTTGCGCACCCAGGCGGCATCTACTGCATATTTTGCACTGGGCCAGGCCGAAGAACTGCTCGATATGGTGCCTTTCGAGCCGTCACGTCTGCGTGCCAGCACTGATGAGCTGAAGCGCGTGGAGAGAATTGTTGAAGAGCTCAATGACCTCACCGGCCAGCTTTACATGGCAGAACAGGATGACGGCACTATCAAAGAGCGCCTGCAGCGACTCAAGTCACAGCTGGTCACTGAGCTTGAAAACCGACGTAACAGGGCGTCTTCGACTTACGAGGGCTCTCCCCTCGACGGCGGCGCGTATAGTGATATAGAACGGCAACTCACTCGGATAGAGCGGATTGTGCATGTTGAGAAAAGCTAGCGTGTTCAGATTAGCCAAGCTCAGAACCTGTATTGCTCTGGGCGTTGTTCTTGGCACTATAGGGGGCCTGCAGGGCTGTGCAACGGATGCGCTAAAGAATACTTCCGCCTCCCCCAGTACACCCTGGGTGCCTCAAGGTCAGTCCGCGCTGTCTGGCGATTTTTCCGTGTCAGGTTCAACTGATATCGGCTTGCTGCCAGACCCGGTGTCACAGGATCTACAGGCGGACAAGGTTTATCAGTTACCCGAACTGATAGACTTTGCGCAACGCCATAACCCGTCAACCCGAATTGCCTGGGAACAGGCGCGCCAGCTGGCGCTGGCCTCTGGAATGGTCGAGGCCACGTTTCTGCCGATCCTGACCGCCAATGTGTTTGCGGGCAGGCAGCAGACCAGCATTCCTTATCGCGGATTGCTGGATGGTGACACTCACCATGTCGATACCACCGTCAGCGGTGTGGCACCGAACCTTGCTTTGCAGTGGCTAGTGTTTGATTTTGGTCGGCGCGAGGCGCTCAGCGATGCCGCCCGACACAATGCCTATGCGGCCAACGTCAACTTCAATGGCGCCCACCAGGCGGTGATCTACAACGTGACGCGTAGCTATTACCAGTACGGTGCTGCCAAGGACAGGCTGGCAATTGCTGAGGAGGTGCTGGTCAACAACCGCCTTCTGCAGGATGCGGCTGAGTCCCGCTACGCCAATGGCACCGGCACCAGTATCGCTGTTGCTCAAGCCCGTCAGCTTGTCGCCCAATCCAACCTGCGGATGGTGCAGGCACAGAGTATGCTGCGCGATCAGTATCAGGAGTTGCTGAGTGCTCTCGGCGCTTCGCCGACGACCCAAATCGAGGTGGCTGGCGCGTCGAATCGCCCGCTACCGGGTATTGACGAGTTGGCATCGGTGGATTCTGCGATTGAGGCGGCACTCAGCAAGCGGCCGGATGTGCTGGCCAGCTATGCTGAGCTGCAAGCTGCCAAAGCGACAGAGCGTGCCGCCGGTGCCGACTTCATGCCCCGGGTATTTGTTGCCGCCGCCACGGGAACCAACAAGCAAAATCTGAGCATTGGTCATTTGCCCAGTATTGGCAACCAGACCACAGGCACCGGGGTGTTCTTGGGGGTGACAATGCCTATCTATGATGGCGGCCTTCTTGCCGCCAAACGCCAGCAGGCAGTCTCTGTCACGGCTTCAGCCGAAGCGGCATTCGAGAAAATTCGCAACACGGCGATGCGCGAGATGGTGGTTGCTGCTGATGCACTGCGCTCCTCACTGGCGGCTTTTGACGCCGCTGATGCGTTGACCGAAGCGGCAGCGGTGACTTACGACGCGGCCTTTGATGCTTATCGCAACGGGGTAGGCACTATCACTGAGGCTACTGCGGCGGAGTCCGGTCTGCTGGATGCAAGGTTGGCACGCTCCGAGGCACATGCGGCAAGCCTGATTGCAGCATCGACGCTTGCGTTCACGCTTGGCGCCATGACCTCAAGCACGTCCCCTTTAGAGGCTATTCCCTGACGCTTGTCCGCCCACCACCCTTCACACGTAAGCTATTTTAGCGCGCTAACTGTCACGCCAATGTCATAAAAAAGTCGCACGCTTACTAACTAGACAGCCCTCGTAAAAAGCCTTTGCAAACTGCCTCTAACATCGTCTCTAACACCGTCTCTAATACAAGAGGCATTCAGCCGTTGACCGCCCAGGAAGCTCAATGGCTTAACCGTATTATTGAATCAGAAGATCTGCACGTGTTGTTTCAACCCATCGCGGATGCCAGCCAGCACTCTATTTACGGCTATGAAGGGCTGATACGTGGGCCTAAAACATCGCCGCTGCGCTTGTTTGATGTGGCCATGCAGGCAGGGCAATTGGTAGAGCTGCATTAAGTGTTTTACAACCGTCATCAAGTGGTCACTTAAGTGTCGCGGTGTTGTCATCTAGCGTCGGCAGGATGGCGCTATCTTTGAACAACATTCCAGGTGACGTATGCATGCTGTGACTCTTCCCCGTACTTTGATCAGCGCTGCTGTTGTCAGTGCCTTTGCTCTGGTTGCCGTTAATGCATCGGCAGACCTCTCTGCGCGCTATGTTGATAACGACGGCGACATGGTAGCGGATGCACCCACGGACGAGTCGCAGTGGGTCGACCCCGATACGTTGGTATTTGCTTATACACCGGTTGAAGACCCGGCTGTTTACGCGGATGTTTGGGCCGGTTTTTTGGACCATCTGAGTGAAGCCACAGGCAAAGACGTTCAGTTCTTCCCAGTGCAGTCCAACGCGGCACAGCAAGAAGCGCTGCGCGCTGGCCGCCTGCATGTAGCGGGCTTTAACACCGGTGGTGTTCCGGTTGCCGTAAACTGCGGTGGCTTCCGTCCGTTTGCCATTATGGCAGCAGACGACGGCAGCTATGGCTATGAAATGGAAATCATCACCTATCCAGGTAGCGGTATTGAGTCGGTTGAAGACCTCGAAGGCCGCCAATTGGCGTTTACCTCTGAGACCTCTAACTCAGGCTTCCGGGCACCTTCTGCGCTGCTGCGCTCTGAATATGGCATGGAAGCAGGGGAAGCCTTCGAGACAGCGTTCTCGGGTTCCCACGATAACTCCATTCTGGGCGTTGTGAATCAAGACTACGACGCAGCGGCCATTGCGAACTCCGTCGGCACGCGCATGATTGCCCGAGGCGTGGTTAATGAAGGTGACTACGACATTATCTACACCTCAGAAACCTTCCCCACCACAGCGTACGGTTTGGCGCATAACTTGAAGCCTGAACTGGCTGAACAGATCCAAGACGCGTTCTTCAGCTACGACTGGGAGGGTTCTGCGCTACAGGCTGAGTTTGCCAACTCGGGTGAAGCGCAATTTATGCCGATTACCTATGAAGAGCACTGGTCCGTTATCCGCACGATCGCCGATGCTAACGGTGTGACGTACGAATGTGACTAAGTAAGCCCTTAATTTTGCAGTTACTCGGCCAGAAGGTTAATCCCTTCTGGCCGTTACATTATGTAGATGAGGTAGAGCGATGTTGACACTCAGCGGCGTTACCAAACGCTATCCAACCGGGGACCGTGCGCTTACCGATATCGAACTTACCCTGCCTAAAGGCCAGGTGATGGCGCTTATCGGCCCCTCTGGTGCGGGTAAAAGTACCCTGATTCGCTGTGTAAATCGCTTGGTAGAGCCTACGGCGGGCAGCATTTGCCTGGAAGGAACAGAGCTTACCAGGCTTTCGGGCAGCGGCCTGCGTAAGGCACGCCGCTCAATGGGCATGATTTTTCAGGAGTATGCGCTGGTTGACCGCCTGACAGTGATGGAAAACGTGCTTTCCGGACGGCTTGGCTACGTGGGCTTCTGGCGTAGCTTTTTGCGTCGCTACCCGCAGGATGCCGTCGCTGAAGCGTTTCGTCTGCTTGAGCGGGTAGGCCTGCCTCACGCTATTGATAAGCGTGCTGATGCGTTGTCCGGTGGCCAACGCCAGCGAGTGGGGATTGCCCGGGCACTGTTACAAAGCCCCAAGCTGTTACTGGTAGATGAGCCAACCGCCAGCCTGGACCCCAAAACCTCACGCCAGATTATGCGCCTGATTCGTGAACTGTGTGCTGAGCGCGAGTTGGCGACGATTATCAATATTCATGACGTGGCGCTCGCCCAGCAGTTTGCGGACCGTATTGTGGGCCTGCGGGCTGGCCAGATCGTGTTTGATGGCCGCCCTGACGAGCTAACCAGCGAGATTCTCACCACCATTTATGGCGAAGAGGATTGGGATACCTCTCCTGAACCTGCCGATGAGCCTGACAGTGAAGCCGTTTCCTGTGAGCGTCGCTCTGTCGCAGTTGAGATGGCTGGGGTAGCGCCATGAGTGAGCAGCGCTCTGCGTATTTTGAAGCCCGCCAACACGCGGCCCGCTAGGGGCATTGGCGTCGGTTACCCCTTGTGCATAGCCAGTGGTTGCGTTGGGCCATTGTCTTGGGGGTGGTGGCTTACCTGGTGTTGGCGCTGGCCTCTGTTGAGGTGAATTGGGCACGTGTGGCGGAAGGCACCAGCCGAGGCCTGCGTTTCATTAGCGCGTTTGCGCAGCCTGATTTTTTCAGCCGTGGTAACGATATTATCAATGGGCTGGTCGAGAGTTTGACCATGACGCTTACCTCCACGGTCATTGGGGTAGCGCTCGCGATTCCCGTGGGACTAGGCGCTGCACGCAACATTGCGCCGCTGCCGATTTATTTCGTGTGCCGTAGCATCATTGCCGTCTCACGTACCTTTCAAGAGATCATTATTGCGATCCTGTTTGTGGTGATGTTTGGCTTTGGCCCGCTGGCGGGGATGATTACGCTGGCGTTTGCGACTATCGGCTTTATGGCCAAACTGTTGGCCGAAGATGTTGAAGACCTCGACTGGCGCCAGGTAGAAGCGGTGAGAGCGACCGGCGCCAGCTGGTGGCAAACCATGAATCACGCTATTCAACCCCAGGTCATGCCGCGCTTAATTGGCCTTTCCATGTACCGTTTGGATATCAATTTTCGCGAATCGTCAGTGATCGGCATTGTTGGTGCAGGCGGAATAGGCGCCACGCTGAATACCTCGCTTAGCCGCTATGAGTACGACACGTCAGCCGCCATTTTGTTGATCATCATCGCGATTGTGCTGCTGTGCGAATACAGCTCAAGCCACGTCCGCCGTTGGACGCAGTAATCTCCGGAGAATCTATATGCCTGTTTCAATCTCCCGGCAAGGGGTCCCGGTATGGCGGCTACGTACCACGCGTGCCCAGTGGCTGCAATTTAGTGCGTGGCTAGTAGGGATTAGCCTGTTCTTGTTCTGCTGGAAGGTGATTTCCGACAACACCATGTGGGTGTTTGTTGAGGATGCTGGACGCCAGGGCAGTGATCTTTTAAGCCGGATGATGCCCCCTAAATGGGAATACGCCAATGTGCTGTGGAAACCCATGTGGGATACGCTGAACATTGCCACGCTGGGCACCGCCTTGGGGATTGTTATGGCGTTTCCTGTGGCGTTTCTCGCCGCGCGTAACACCACGCCGCATCCGCTAGTGCGAAGCCTGGCGTTGATGGTTATCGTGTCGTCACGCTCTATCAATTCGCTGATTTGGGCCATGCTGTTGGTAACGATTTTGGGTCCAGGCGTCCTGGCGGGCATTATCGCCATTGCGCTGCGCTCTATTGGGTTTGTGGGCAAGCTTCTTTATGAGGCCATTGAGGAAATTCACCCGACGCCTGTCGAGGCCATTAGCGCAACCGGTGCTAGCCGTTTACAGGTCATGAACTACGGCGTTCTGCCTCAGGTCATGCCAACGTTTGCGGGTATCAGTGTTTACCGGTGGGATATCAATATTCGTGAATCCACCGTGCTTGGCCTGGTGGGCGCTGGGGGGATCGGGCTTCAGTTGAATGCCTCTATCAATATGCTCGCCTGGAATCAGGTCAGCGTTATTTTTGTCATGATCTTCGCCACGGTATTGGTCTCGGAATGGATATCCGCCCGTGTCCGCCACGCGATTATTTAACCCACGGATTGATAAATCGCCAAGCGAGGAGTTCTGAATGCGCTTTCCTGATGCTGATGTCACCACTATTGATTTGCTGCGCCATGGCGAACCCGTTGGCGGGCGTATGCTGCGCGGTTCTACTGACCACCCGCTGAGTGAAACCGGCTGGCAGCAGGTAACGGATGCCATTATGCGCCATACCGTTGACGGCAGGCCGCCTTATGATGCGGTGCTTACCTCGCCGCTTATGCGCTGTCGTGAGTTTGCGTTGTGGTTAGGTGAAGAGTTTGAATTGCCAGTACAGATTGAAGACGACCTCGCTGAATTACACTTGGGACGTTGGGAGGGCAAAACCCACGCTGAGGTGTTTAGCGAGGAGGGCTCCGCACCGATGAGCGCTTTCTGGAACAGCCCTGAGACTGTATCACCACCGCAGGGCGAGGCGATGGATGTTTTTGATTCACGGCTTGCTGAAGTATGGCAAAACGTGCTGGCAAACCCGCCTGGTAAGCATGTATTGGTAGTGGCGCATCTGTTTGTTTGCAATGGCCTGCTGCGCCAGGTGCTGGGGCAACCGTTAGGGCGTGTATTGGCGATGGATTTGCCTTACGCTGCGATGAGTCGTGTACGCCACGAACGCCATGCGTTAGGCGAAACCAGCTTTATTGAGTGGATTGGCCGTTAGTTGAACTTGGCGCTGCCCTCCCGTTTGCGCCATGATAAGGGCATTGCCACAAGGAGAGCTGCTAATGCCCATCACGCTGGGAAGGTTTACGTTCGCTTTGATGATGTTAATGTGGCTTTCGGGCTGTGCCAGCCGTGATGTCGCTATCGCACCCCCTTCCTCGCCCGCCGAATCCCGCGAAGGGCTCTCCATGGAGCGCGTGCTGATCCTGGCCCATGCTCAGCAGGCCATTGGCACGCCTTACCGCTTTGGCGGCAATACGCCCGACGGCCTCGACTGCTCGGGGCTTGTTGAAATGGCGTATCGCGCGGCCGGTATGCGCGTACCGCGCACCGCAGACGCACAGTTCCGTGCGCTACCTTCAGCCAATACCCCCAAGCCTGGCGACCTGCTCTTCTTTGGAGAGCGTAGCAAGGCCACGCATGTGGGCATCTATCGCGGCAACCAGCAGATGATCCATGCACCGGGAAGTGGTCGCGCCGTGGTCAGCGTTCCCTTGGATGTCGACTACTGGCAGCAGCGCTTTTTAGGCGCCGCTGCACTTGCTCCTTGATACCTGGCCTGCACCTTTAACGCACCTACTTACGATTACATCCCACCTTATGGGACGTAAGGTCGCTTTTTAATGAGTTCTCTCCGGGCCGAAAAAAGTAGCCCTAATGCTTGGCTTTTGCGATGGCCGTTACGAGCCGATTGGCAGTCGCTTACACAACTTCCATAAGCACTGCGGCTTCGGGGCAGCGGTTAAGCGGCTTGTCCCGAGTCGGCCGCTTCAGGCTCGTTCTGCTCAGGTTCACTCTGCGCAGATCTTGTGGCGCTCTCTTGCTGGGAAGCCTCAAGGCGGGCTTCCAGCAAGTATTGGCGGGCTTGAGCGGCTACCTGCACGTCTTTTGGCGACGGGTCGGCTGGCGCCAGCGCGGCAGCAATTACCGTCTGCATTTTCTCGATGGTGGCCTGTGGGTCCCCCGGGATAGGGCCGTAATCGATAGGCACTTCACCCGCAACGGCGTACTTCTTTCCATCCGGGCCTATTTCATATTCGTAAGTGGCGCCGCCAGTATAGGCCCCGCCAGTAATCTGGTGAGCCATCTCATGCTGACGAACATTCCGGTCGGTCTGCTTTAACTGCTCAATCAGCTTGATTTCTTCCGGCGCTAGAGGCGTTCCATCGGGGCGCGTAGGGGCAGCCACCTCATTATCTGTTTTGGCCGTTTCGTCTTCGGAGGTGGAAGGCGCTTTTAGCGTGTCCTCGGTGTCGTCAGTCGACGACCCACGATGGGAGGCCGTGGTATATGCTGCCCCAACCGGGGAAAAAGCACTGATGGTCGCATCCATAAGCAGTTACCGCCGTTTGAGTCATTACGTTATTGTACGGTTGCGTTACTATAGCGCATTCGTAAACCAATAGAAGCGTGCAAGGGCATGTCACTTGCTGGATAACCGTTTTTAACTGATACCGCTATGCCGTCCATTGATGTGATTCTCCATCTTAGTCCCGATGAATGCTTGGCCCATTATGAAGGGCGCGTTGCCAACGTGCGTACCCGCAGCGTGGATGGGCGTTGGGTGGTGTTTCCCTCCGACGCTATTCGACGTGTGGTAGGAAAAAACGGTGTTCATGGTGTTTTCCGGCTGGAGTTCTCAGCGCAAGGGCGCTTTATGAGCATCCATCCGCTCTCTTATCGTTAATGCATAGGCTGCACGCTTAGAGTGCTTAACGTCACCTGTTAAATAACCCACATGGCATTGCTATTGTCTATATAATTACGTCATCTCATAAGCGGTATCCCTCGCTTATGCCGTTAACGCGATCAGGCTTATCCGCCGGGTCGTTTACAACCTGCTTACCCAGCATTGGTTGTGGTTATATCAGGAGATATACCATGTCTGCCTCACCTGTCACATTGATGGTAGCTCGGCGCATTGCCAGTGGCCGTTACCATGATTTTAATCGGTGGTTGAACGAAGGTCGCGAGCTAGCGGCTGATTTTCCAGGTTATCTGGGCTCAGGAGTGCTTGCGCCACCCGAGCATCACGATGAATATCAGATTATTTTCCGCTTTAGCAGCAGTGAAACGCTTCATGCATGGGAGCACTCGGCTTCACGTCATGCCTGGCTTGTGCGCGGCAAGGGGCTTTATGATGCGCCTCATGAGCACCGTGCCACGGGGTTGGATGCCTGGTTTCAAACCGGCTCAGGCAGTGTGCCGCCTCGCTGGAAGCAGGCCGTTGCCGTTTGGTTGGCCTTTTTTCCTATCTCGTTACTCTTTCAGTGGGTATTTGGCGGTATGTTGGCCGATTGGGCACTGATCCCGCGCGTGTTAGTGAGCACTCTGATATTAACGCCAGTGATGGTGTTTGTGTTTATTCCACTCTCCACACGGTTACTGTCGCCTTGGCTGCAAGGGAAGTGGTCACCAATGGATAGGTGGATACATGTGCGGCGCATTAATCGAACATAAGGCTTTTTTTACCTGGATATATGTACTCCATGAGGGGCAACGCTGCTACGCTAACTAAGCTTGCAGTAAAAGGACAACTGCTGCAGGCCTAGCGCCTGCGTATTACATCGCCTTCATGGAGTACTTTATGATTCACGTCCATCATTTGGAAAAGTCACGCTCACATAGAATTTTATGGCTTCTCGAAGTGCTTGCGTTGGACTATGACATCCATGTATATCAGCGTGATCGTAAAACTCATCAGGCGCCTGAAGCACTAAAAAACATTCATCCTTTAGGTAAATCCCCAGTCATTATGGATGGCGAGTTAGTGATTGCAGAGTCAGGGGCAATCATTGATTACTTAATACACACCTACGGAAAAGAGCGCTTGCAACCCTCTGCCGATAATATCGCCGACTGGGTTGATTACCGCTATTGGCTACATTATGCCGAAGGCTCTTTAATGCCACTGCTGGTGATGCAACTGGTGTTTAAAAAGATACCCGCACAGTCTCCCTGGTTAATTAAACCGCTCGCTAAAGGCATTGGCGATAAGGTTAGTCAGCAATTTTTAGCGCCTCAGCTTAAACAGCATCTGGGCTTTATCGAAGATCATTTAGCGCGTAAAGAGAACTTTGCAGGAGAGTGGCCAAGCGGGGCCGATATTCAAATGAGCTTTCCTCTTCAGGCCATAGCTGCCACCCAAACGCTGACAACGTATCCCGCCATTATGCGGTTTGTAGCGCGTATTGATGCTGACCCTGCCTGGCAGCGTGTCGTCGAGCGCGCAGGCCCGCTCACTATGCCAGGCGAGTAACAGGACGATGCAGGATAAGGCTGGATACGTTACTCACCCGCTGTGGTTGATGTCAGGACGACTGCTTGCTCGTACACGCAGAGGCGCTATTAAGGCCGCTGCGTTGCTGGGCCTCTGGAGTTTGGCTTTTTCAAGCATGGCCAGCGACACCTTATTGGTGGGCGTTTATAACAATCCGCCAAAAATATTCGTGGATGACCAGGGGCATTTGCGCGGTATTTTGGGTGAGCTGCTTGCAGCGATTGCACAAGAAGAGGGTTGGCAGCTTGAGAGTATTGCCTGCGAATTCCACCACTGTCTTACCCTGCTTGAACAGGGTGATATCGATATATTGCCCGGGACTGCCTGGGGTGAAGAGCGTGGTGAACGTATCGCGTTTCATCGTGAACCGATTATCCAAAGCTGGTCGCAGATTTATCAGCGCGAAAACGAGCGGGTCGAGGCGATTCTTGACCTTGAACAAAAACGCGTCGCCATTGTAGATGGCTCTATTCAACAGAACTACCTGAGCGCCGTGGCAGAACGCTTTGGTGTTGCGGTCACCTGGTTGCCCGTTGATAGCTATGCGGATGCTTTTCAAGCCGTGGCTATGGGGGATGCGGACCTGGCGGTTACCGACCATATCTTCGGAGACTGGCGCGCGCAGGACTATGGGCTATATGAAACGCCCATCATCTTTCAACCTATCCGGCTGTTCTATGCCGGGTCGCCTACTTTGTCGGCAACCATATTGAACCGTATCGACGATGTGCTGCTTGGTTGGAAGCAAAATCCACGTTCAGCCTATTTTAGGATACTGCGCTCCTGGCGTGCCGAAACGCCACCCGATACGATCTCTAGCTGGTTATGGGGCGGGCTTGGCCTGTTAACGGCGCTACTTGCTGTGGCACTAGGCAGTGCATGGTGGCTTAAACGGCGTGTCACGCTAAATAGGGCACAGCTCGATGCTAATGAGGCCATGCTGGCCACTATTCTTAATAACGTGGACGCCTACATCTATATCAAAACACCCTCGTTACATTACCAGTTTGTCAACCAGCGGGTGGTTGAGCTCTTTGGGCTGCCGAAAGAGCAAATTCTGGGTAAGAGCGACGAGGCATTTTTTGATCGCACAACCGCGAATGAAATAGCCCAGATTGACCGCAGTGTGATGGAATCAGGCAAAAAAATAACGCTCGAAGAGAGTAACGTACTACGGCACAACGATAAGGTTCGCACGTTTGTTACTATTAAAATGCCGTTGTCCCTCTCCCCAGGCGAGCCCGCGAGTCTGTGCGGTATTTCCACTGAACTAACCGATTACCTTGAGCTGCAATCGCGTACCAATCATCTGGCGTTTTACGATGCGCTGACAGGCCTGCCTAATCGACGCTTATTGATGGAGTCGTTAAGCGGGAAAATTGAGCAGAAGAATACGCCCCATCTCTATAGCGCACTGCTGACCATTGATCTGGATAACTTTCATCTCGTTAACGATATTCAGGGCCATGAAAGTGGCGACCAGTTGTTAATTGATGTGGCCAAGCAGGTGCGGCCGTTGTTACCGGAAGGGGCTGTGTTGGCCCGCTTTAGTGGGGATGAGTTTGTTGCGCTCCTGGCAAAGCTGGGCGAGCACCAAGCGGATGCTGCGTTAAGCGCTGAACGCACAGCCAAGCAGCTGTTGGACACTATCGCCAAACTGCGTACGGGTCGTTCGCTGCCCGTCAGCGCCAGTATTGGTATTACGCTATTCGATGGCGCTGATCATAGTATGAACAGCGTGCTCCAACAGGCCGATTTGGCACTTCAGCAGGCGAAAGCAGCGGGTGGGAATACGCTGCGCTTTTTTAATCGCAGTATGCAAACACGCTTGATCGAGCGGGCCAACCTTGAGGCCGATTTACACCATGCGCTGGCACGTCATGAGCTGACGTTGCACTATCAAGCTCAGGTGAACCATCAAGGCATTACCACCGGTGTGGAGGCGCTTTTACGCTGGTATCACCCCCAGCGTGGCTGGGTGCCGCCCTCGACCTTTATTCCTCTAGCAGAAGAGAATGGGTTAATTATACCCATTGGTTATTGGGTGCTTCATTCTGCCTGCGAGCAGCTTGCTAAGTGGGCCAACCAGGCCCCTTATGCTGCGCTGACGATTTCCGTTAACGTGAGCTCGGTACAGTTTCAGCAGCCTGAATTTGTACGCAATTTGGAAGGTCTTCTTGCTCAGACCCAAGCGCCACCTGGGCGGCTGGTGTTGGAAGTCACCGAAAGCCTGTTAATGCGAGATCCAACACGCGTGCGCAATACAATGCTCAAATTGCGCGCGCAAGGGGTTCGCTTTGCGATTGATGACTTTGGTACTGGCTACTCGTCGTTAAGCTATCTTAAACGACTGCCCTTGGATGAGCTAAAGATTGACCAGTCGTTTATCCGCGAGCTTTTAACCGATAAAGCGGATGCGGCCATCGTCGATACCACCATCTTGTTGGCAGTGAGTCTTGGGTTAACGGTGGTAGCCGAAGGGGTCGAGAAGCAGGAGCAGTTGGATTGGCTAAAAGGTCATGGCTGTTATCGTTATCAGGGTTACCTGTTTGGCCGCCCGACATCCATTGATCGCTTGTTTGAAAGCTATTAAAAGCTAAACGATAACGCCCTGGATAAGGGCGTTATCTATTGTGGTGAGGAGGTGTGTTAAAAGCAGCGTATCAAGCTGTCTTAAGCGGCGGTAAAGCTTCCTGCATTAAGCCATAAATGAACGGCAATACTGGCGATGTAGCCCAATAGAATAACCGGCGCCCAGCGTAAGTGGCCCATAAAGGTATAAGCGCCGCGTGCTTGGCCCATAACCGCAACGCCAGCTGCTGAACCAATAGAGAGCAGGCTGCCTCCAACACCAGCGGTTAGGGTGATCAATAGCCACTGCCCGTCAGACATTTCAGGCTGCATGGTGAGCACCGCAAACATCACGGGAATGTTATCCACCACAGCGGAGACCACACCCAACACAATGTTCGCCCACGTAGCATCCCAGTTGGTATAAAGCGCCTCGGACAGCAAGCCAAGGTAGCCCATAAAGCCAAGCCCACCTACGCACATCACTACGCCGTAGAAAAACAGCAGTGTGTCCCACTCGGCCCGCGCCACGCGGTTAAATACGTCAAACGGTACCACGCTACCTAACTGCGCCAGTTTCTTGTTATCCCCACGACGACTGTAGCGTTCACGCTTACGCTCCAGCGAACGGGGCAGGCTCTTGCGTAGGTAGAAGCCAAAGAACTGAAGATAACCAAGCCCTGTCATCATGCCAAGCACGGGCGGCAAGTGTAAGAAGGTGTGGCAGATGACGGCGGTTAAAATGGTCAGTAAGAAAAGCACGATAATCCGTCGTGCACCGCGTTTCAGTTGCACATCCTCATACACGCTACCGGGCTTTTGGTCCTTGATAAACAGGCTCATGATCATGGCCGGAATCAGGAAGTTAACCAACGAAGGGAGGAAAAGAGTAAAAAACTCCTGGAATTGAAGAATGCCTGCCTGCCATACCATCAGCGTGGTGATGTCTCCAAATGGGCTAAAGGCGCCCCCCGCGTTGGCGGCGACCACAATATTAATGCACGCCAGGTTAATAAAGCGCTTGTCACCTTCGGCCACCTTGGTGATGACGGCACACATTAGCAGCGCGGTGGTTAAGTTATCGGCAATCGGTGAAAGAATAAATGCCAAGCCGCCGGTCAGCCAGAAAAGCGTGCGATAGTTAAATCCTTTACGCAGCATCCAGGAGCGCAGAGCATCAAATACTCGACGCTCCTCCATGGCGTTGATATACGTCATGGCCACCAGCAGGAACAGCATCAGCTCGGTGAACTCTAAAAGGGTCATGCGAAACGCATATTCTGAGGTTTCTGACATGCCGTTTTGAACATACACCCAGCCGATGAGGCTCCAAATAATACCTGCCGCTATTAGCACTGGCTTTGATTTACGCATATGAATCTTTTCTTCTGCCATCACCAAGGCATATGCCAAAACAAAAATGGCGACAGCAAAAAAACCGATAAAAGATGTCGTTAAATCAATCTCACCTGTCACAGCAAAGGTCGACACGCTATAGAAAAATAGTAAGGGGGCTAACAAAAAAAGCCAGCGACGAGAAAATCTCGGCTGGCCTGGGTCGCAATCCTGCGTCAACATGATGCGTTTATCCTTATTTAAAGGTGGTAGGAAGGGTTAATAAGCGGCGTTAAGTATAACAAATTGCCTGTTTTCTAAATAAAGAATAAAACCGAATAAGGATCGTTTATTAACTCGCTATGGCATCTTTTTTTAGCAAATTACCCATTTAGC